>JANYBN010000034.1 GCA_025360785.1 Geobacter sp. | reverse complement strand
CCCCATTGCCATACAGGTCCAGATCCTTTATGACGATGATATTGCCGTCAGAATCAAAGCGCTTATTGAGCAGCAGCGATGCAGCGATGGCACGAATATCTTTATAAAAGAGGTCAGCATTCAGAGCGATGCGGAAGGTTTTGTCGAAATGGTTGACCAGTTTTAGTCCGGGTAGTGGCAGCAGGGGCTTGCCATCCGGCTCCGGGCCGACCACCAGTTCGGCAAACGTACTTATGCCGACGCTAACTTTCACCCGGTTGTTCTGAGCGGTCAGCGGAGACAGCATTACCTCACCGGGTGCCAGTTTCAGCCAGGCGTTGTAGCTTTTATCAAGCAAAATCGGCTTCTGGGCCATATTCCAAACCTTGGCAACCTGCGTTTTCAGGGGGAACAGGTCGTTTGTTTTTTGCGCAATCAGGTCAGATAACATCTTCTGCACCGGCTGGGTAATCCCTTCTATAATGTTGCGCGGCTTGAACGACAGTGGGCCGATGCCGACCTCCTCGGCAAGCAGGTCGGATAACGCCAGATATACGATCTCAGTATGGATCCGCCAGTCTGAGGTGATACCGGCCTTGACTTTGAATTTTAGTGTAAGTGGAATGGCATTCATTTCAAACATGCCGTAGCTAAGCGACATGGAGACCGGCATCGTCACATAAATGAAGTTGTCAGCGGCGCTGACAACGATCGGCCCGTTGCGCACCACATCTGCAGTGACTCCCCTGGTTCTGGTCGAACCCTTGTACAGCTCTTTGCTGACCGTCTTGTTAAGGACTCTGGCAAGGTCGTCCGTCGAGGCATCAATATGTATGTTGAGTGTGGAAAGGTCCTTTTTCGGCACCGTACGAAAAGACTCATCCCTGGGGCGCTCGGCTGTGAGTGGCGCGACTCCGGCGCAGGAACAGAAGGTTAGGGCGAACAGTGATATAGCAACCAAGTTGAAAGATGAAAACCTGTAACTCATATCAATCCTTTACTCTGTCGGTCCCATTCCCAGCACCTCATTGATAGCGGCCTCAATGGTCGTAATATTGAGAGGCTTCTCAAGAAGCTTATCGACCTTCATGCTTCGGGCTATGCGCAGCAGGTAGTCGCTGTCCAGTCTCCCCGAACCGCCTGACATGGCGATAATACGCGGTGTGACGGGGTGTTTGCGAAGCGCAGTGATCAACTCGTAGCCGTCCATGTCCGGCATGAGTATGTCAGTAATGACAAGATCTATCTGCTGGCATTCTACGATGGCAATGGCGCTCTTGCCGTTTCCGGCAGTGTAAGCATGGTGTCCCTTGATCGTCAGCAACCGTTCGATCACATTCCTCAGGTCGATATCGTCGTCTACAATAAGAATGTGCGGCATGATTTCTCCTTGTCCTTTATTCGTTGCTGTCCAGACGAGCGGATGGCGGTGGAGCGACGGGATCTTTGAGGCGTCTGTGAAAAACTTCCAAAAATAAAGCGCATTTATTATACCTGACAAACGCATCAGATCAAGCCTTACTTGATGTTGCATCCGGCTCTTTCGTAATAACCAACAGCGGATGATGCCAACCTAAGAAGGGTAACTTGCCGCATATCCCGCGTTCCATATGGCAGAAGATATTTTGGAGTCAGCATGGCATTTTCCCACTTTAGTGATTATAGTAGCATCCATGGGCTTTTCGGATAAAAAGCATAACGAGAACGACGACTCCTGGCGCCCGGTTCTCCTTGAAAACTATATCGGGCTGACCAAGCTCCAGGCGAGCTCCTGGGCGCTTGTGCTGGACTCCCGCTTCATCCCGTGCTGCATCGAGCCTGATGGAGAAGGCTGGCAAATACTGGTGCCGGAGCATCAGTTGGAGAGCGCCCGCCGGGAGTTGCGCCTGTATGAAGAAGCAAACCAGAGCTGGCCCCCGGCAACCCCGGCTTCACGGCAGCTGATCGAAAACACCCTCCCGACAATTTCCGTACTGTTGCTGCTGGCAACCTTTCATAACCTGACGCTCCTTGGCATCTCGCTTCCAGAGCGTGGCATTCTGGACCTGTACGAGCTCGGCACCGCTCACGCAGCAAGTATCAGAGACGGCCAATGGTGGCGTCTCGTCACCGCGCTCACCTTGCATGCCGGTCCGGTGCATCTGCTCAGTAATCTGGCTATCGGCGGGGCCTTCATTATCCTGCTCTGCCGGGAGCTCGGCTCCGGTATGGCCTGGAGCCTGCTGATGGCTTCCGGCACTCTGGGCAATCTGGCCAATGCCTGGGTTCAGTCACCGGCGCACCGCTCGGTTGGAGCCTCCACTGCGGTTTTTGGCGCGGTCGGGATTCTAGCTGCCATCAAACTAGTTCGCTACCGTCATTACCCGCAGCGCCGCTGGTTTATACCGATCGCGGCCGGATTTGCGCTGCTGGCGATATTAGGCACGGAAGGGAAGAATACCGACCTCGGCGCTCACCTGTTCGGGTTCTGTTTTGGAATGATATTTGGTGTTGTCGCAGAATTTCTAGTGGGGAAATACGGACGTCCGGGAGGTGTCCTGAAGTTTCTGCTCGCTGTTATAAGCGGAGCTGTGGTGGTTGGGGCTTGGTGGGCGGCGATAGTGTTGGGGAGCTGATAGAGTAAAAGTGGGGCGAGTGAAAAGCGAAGCCTTGCCACACCGGCCCCTTTGATTTCTGGATTGGAATAAAAGTTAATTCAGCCTTCGGCTTTCAAATCCCGCGCCATCAGCTCTATGACCGCCTGCCGGGCCGGCTTGTCTTCGTGCAGGATCTGGAATGTTTTCTCCACAATCGGCATCTCGACTCCAAGGCTGAGGGAGAGCCGGTATACCGATTCGGCGCTTTTTACCCCTTCGGCCACCATGCGCATCTCGGCCAGAATGTCGGTCAGTTTCATTCCCTGCCCGAGTTTGAAGCCGACGGTGCGGTTGCGGGAAAGGTCGCCGGTGCAGGTCAACACCAGGTCGCCCATGCCTGCCAGACCTGCAAAAGTGGCCGGCTGTGCCCCCATGGCCTGCCCGAGGCGGTTCATCTCGGCGAGCCCTCTTGTAATAAGGGCCGCACGGGCATTGTGGCCAAACCCAAGGCCGTCACAGATTCCGGCTGCAATGGCGATCACGTTTTTGACCGCTCCCCCCAGCTCTACACCGATCACATCACGGTTGGTATAGACCCGCAAGCAGGGGCAGCTGAAGGCCGCTTGAACGCGGCGCGCGCTCTCCTCGCTGCTGGATGCGGCTACAATCAGCGAGGGGAGTTCCTGGGCCACTTCGCGGGCAAAGGTCGGGCCGGAAAGCGCCACATAGCGTTCCAGTGCTGTGTCTCCGAGCAATTCTCCGCAGATTTGGGAAACCGTCTGAAGAGATTCCAGTTCAATCCCCTTGGAAGCGTTGGCAATAATCGCATCCGGACCGATGTGTGGGGCAAGCTGTTTCAACACGCCGCGCATGACCTGCACAGGCGTTACCAGTAGCACGATGCTGCGCCCGCTGACCGCCTCTTCCAGATTGCCCGTACACGCCAGTGTGGGGTGCAGGTTGATGCCGGGAAGATATAGCGAGTTTGTGTGGCTGGAATTGATTTCGGCCACCAGTTCCGGTTCGTAAGCCCACAGCACGGTGTCATTGCCATTGGCCGACAGCCGACCCGCTAAAGCAGTTCCCCAGCTGCCGCCGCCGATCACGGCAATCCGCTCAATGTGAGTCGTACTGTTAGTCGTCGTATTCATCGTCGTCATCATTCCCTTCCTCCAGGCGCGGGTCGTACCCCTCTGCCAATGTTTGCCGTGCTGCGTCAACACTGTCAAGCAACAGACGCCGAACGAAAGGGTGGCGGCAATCGGGTAAAAAACCTCCGACGAGGCTCAATGCCGTAGCCAATGTCTTTTGCACGGCGCCGTCATCGCCTTCGATCTGCTGCAGGTAGTCGGCGGTCAGCAGCAGTCTCTTGATGATATCGGCACGCCGGGGTGCTATCAGGTCGTCACAGCATCGGGAAATCTCAATCTCCAGAGCCTCCGGTGATACAGAGCTTGGACCGCCATCTGTTTCCAGAGCATTGAAGCGATCGGCAGCGTCATACAGAGCGGTCTCGGTAAGAACCCAGCCTTCAAGGCCCGGCTCATCGAGCAGGTCGTTGCTGGTGGCAACATAACCTGGAATCTTTTCAACAATATCTTCCAGATGTTTGAGCTTGAAGCGGGGAATGTATGCTTCAGGTTTAAGAGAATCCGGGCGGAAAAGACGCATATCTACGTAGAAGTCAGGTGGGAGGAAAAAGCCCCCCTCGCGGCTGCGGTGGAGTGCGTCACGCAGCGAAGCAAGCGCGTAGTCATGTTCAACCGGCGTCAGCATTTCACCGCCTGAGACATCTTTCAGAATATGTCCGTACTCTTTTTCATCTTTCATGCGATAGCTGATGGCGTTCAGCATGCCATCAGCCTCACCGGTAAGAATCAACATGGATGCAAAGGTATGATCATCCAGTTGCCAGGAGAACCAGAGAGTGCGGGAACCGTAGAAATCGACCGGACCTGCATAGACTTCGTGAAAAGGGCGGGCTTGTTGAAATGAGTGCGGCAATTCCAGCGCTTCGCTGATGCCTGTGAATGAGAGTCGCCGGATACTGCGCCGAATCAGATCCGCCTGTTCGCCTTCAAACCGATCTTTTGCCCGCTCCAGAACGTCTAGAGCGTAGCCGCTTTTTGATCGCCCAAGAGTAATTATTGTTTCCCTGACAATATCGTCTTTCTCAAAAGTGAGCAGTATTTCCAAAAGCGCGATAGCTTCCGGAGAACCGTTATCCGATAGCCGGTGCATCATTTTGTCTCTAAACTCGTCTGCAACATCCAGAAAACTGTCAATGAATCTAACCAGGCCGCGCTCGCCGTCGCTGAGGCAATCGTCAATAAAGCCTTCAAGTGTGGGGGATCCATAACCGGTCATTGACGCGAAGGGTGGGGCAGTGACATCGATGCCGCTGTCGTGCAGCACATCCAGAAGCGCCAGCTTGCCATCCTCCGCCAGGTCTTTGCGCTGCAGGGTGATCTGGATCAGTTGATCCATCCAGGCCGATGCGTCAAAAAAATCAAGCATGCAGGTGTAGCGATAGATGGCGGTGCCGTCCTGTTCGCTCCAGAGCTTGCGCACCAGCGGGGAGAGCGCTCGTTTGCCGGACTTCTGCAGCCGGCGACCTATGCGCTCCATCTGTTCTCCGGTCAGATCAGCGCGCTTAAGGAAGTCCAGCAGCCGGGTTATACGGCGACGTTCACGCAGAGTTTTGTCTATTTTGAGGGCCAGAGCCATATTGTGATCGCCTCAATCCCTTCTGAATCAGTGTCGGGACTTTATCATATTAACGGTATGATGGCAATCATGCCAACGAATGGTTCGAGAAAAATTGGGGCAAGAGCAAGCCTGAGGTTGTGAATTACCGGCGGTACTTTTTGGTCATATCAAGGATATGCTTTACTCTGGAAACTACCCGTAAAGGCTGGACCGGTTTAGGTATGAAATCGCTGAATCCGAACTCCAGAGCTTTCTGCTCATCTTCGGTTGATGCCTTGGAAGTCAGCATTATGATGGGTATTTCTGAGGTCATCGGATTGGCCTTGATGGCACGCAGCAAGCCATAGCCATCCAAACGCGGCATCACCGAATCGGTAATTATGAGTTTCGGGCGCTCCGACATGGCTATTTTTAGTGCATCCAGTCCGTCACAGGCCGTCAGCACTTTGTAACCTTCCTTAACAAGTGCAATCTTAATGATCGCAGCAATCGTAGATGAGTCCTCAACTACCAGAATGGCATCACCACCCTCTGCGCTGCTTTTCAGGTAATGTACCGAAATCGCGTCCAGGATTTCCTTGCGGGTGGCAAGTACCGGAACAACCTGTAGTCCTGTAATACGATTCAGCATTTCCATCGTTTCCAGATCAAAAGGATCGGTGATTGCAACCGCCAGCATGGCATCCTTTTGCTTAAGCGGAAAGACCAGTTTCTTCATCGCAAAATCGGCCGGCAGCATGTCCAGCAATTCTTGAGGATAGGTGTGACCCACAAAGTTTTTGATAGTCTTGAAGTTAAACTGTTTGGACAGGGCGTCTACAAGCTCCTCTTCAGTAATAACCCCCATTTCTTCGAGCACAATACCCAAACGTTTTTTTTCGGTTTTCTGGCGTTCCAGTGCCCGTTCGAGCGTTTTGTTGCTGATAATGTCGGCCTCGACCAGTAGGTCGCCCAAATGCTTCATAAAACTCCACCCTTAATGATCGATCAATAAAACAAAGACAGCTTGTATCATACAACTTAGTGAGGTGGGGGTTATTTAGGGACCAGATAGCCGATGCGAATTCCGCCCCAATGTCTGCTGTTG
>JANYBN010000023.1 GCA_025360785.1 Geobacter sp. | reverse complement strand
CTGGTATCTTAGCCCGGTGGTGAGCTGTTTGTATTGCTTCATCTGTGCACCTTTTTCTTGGTCGTTAAAGTGGCGCTGATAGTAACGCAGCTCACCACTTTAATTCACTTACAAAAGTTGCACTTCAGACTTGAATCCGCCGCTTTATAATGATGATACATAATATCAATATAATAACTGTTTTGCCGAAGCCAGTTTCCATTATAAGCATCAGCCATAATGGTTTGGTATGCATTATCCCACTCAGGGAGAATGTCCGCTACATCATTTAAACAGTACACAAGAACAACCAGATCTATTTGATAACCATTTCTAAAGCCAGTTTCCAACAGTTCTATCTCACCCTGTGTCTCCAAGCCTTCAATTGCAATTACATTAATTTCCCATTCAGGATGAGCGACCCGAATCAAATTGGCAAAACGTTTGTCAACATTATTAACTCCGTGCCCCATTGTGAATGAATCACCCAAAAACGTAATGCGCCTTTTCCCTGGCACTATTTTTGGGAAATATTCTACATTATCTCTAAAACCGGCTGCATTTAAAATATTATGACGCTGATACCAGCGCCTGGAAACCTTGGTATAGCCGAGAGAATCCGTTGTGTCATATATAAAACGGTAATAGCTTTCTGCAATAACAAAAACAATGGCAAGAAGAAAAACAAACACCAAAAAATTGCCAATAATCAGACTCGACCATGATCTTTCATCTCCATATGATCGAAGACAATAAACCAGTAAGACTCCAATCATAAAAGGAAAACATAAAAACAGTAAAAATGGGAGATTCTCAGACATCCATAATCCAATCATTTGTAGATTTTTAGTTCCAATGATTTTAGGTCACCCAATAATGTTACGACACGTGTTGTCCAGCTTCAAAACATTTCAGAATTTTTCACATTACTGCCTTGCCAATAAAACCTGTAACACTATTGATAAAAACCGTAGTCATTTTGTGAGAATGGCTATGGCGCCACTTAGCAACCTTCTGAATTCACCAAAAGAGCTGAGCATTCTCAACTTGTTCCAGATTATTCTGGGTCTGAAATAAAACCGTTTGTATGCCTCCAGAGCAAATTTTGCTGTTTCCTCCCGAGTAGTCTCAGTTCCTATTAGTTCAATAAGTTCTATATTTGGCTCATCCAGAGCCATGGAATATTTAGACCAATAATCACCGAGACCATGTTCACGATAATATGCGTAAATTTCAGTATCAGGCATTGGCAATAGAATTGAGTAAAGTGCATAGTCTAGCGGCAGATCTAGAGAAAACCTGACTGTGTCTTCCATGGTCTGACGCGTCTCGCCTGGAAAGCCAAACAAAAAGAAACCAAGAACTCTTATCCCGCGCTGTTTAGTGTAACTTACGGTATTCATTACCTGTTCCAGTGAAATTTGCTTGTTCATCATCCTCAGGATATCCGGATTGCTTGATTCAATACCGTACATTATCGTATGGCAGCCAGCTGACTTCAGGCTGTCAATCATCTCTTTCGAGACGATATCGACCCTGCTTCTCACCGTAAAACTGACATCCAGCTTGCGGCGGCGAATCTCCTCGCAGATTCGGATTACCCTTCGTTCATCGGCAGTAAAGGTAGAATCGTAGATATCAAAATCGTAGATGCCGTAGACTTTGAGATTTAGTTCTATTTCATCGACAACATTCTCTGGTGATCTAGCACGGTATTTTTGATGATTATGAGTGCAAAAAGCACAGTTGAAGGGGCATCCCCGGGTAGTAATCAAAGCGGTAAAGTTTTTCTTTCTGCTCAGTACGTTCTCGTATAGCTCATTCTTGATCAGGTGCCTTGAGGGGAATGGAATCGTGTTTAAATCTTCTACAAACTGTATCGTACGATCTATAACTACATTCCCATTTTTTCTAAATCCAAGTGACTTGATGCCGTCAAACGGCCGATTGGCACGGAAGGCGCTTATAAATTCGGGGAGAGGCAGTTCTGCTTCACCGGTTATGCAGAAATCTATAGCCTCATGCGACATCGTTTCATGCGGATAGAGCCTTAGATGTTCGCCACCGACCAGAATCTGTATCGCAGTGTCCTCTTTAAATTTATTTATCCACCTGACAACAGAATAAAAACTCCAAGATGTGACAGTAAAACCGAGTAGATCCGGAGCAAATGAGCGTATCCGTTTTAGCGTATCCGTATAGCTGAGTCCTTCGGCCTCTATATCAATGAGATCAACTTCTACACCTTCTCTCTCCATAAGGGCTGCTACAATCAAAAGGCTTGTGGGTGGTACAAAGCCAAGTTTTTCATCTCTGAACGAAACGGATTTGTTGTGTGGATTAATGTCTATAGGCGTGAATATTAGACTTACTTTCATATAGGCTCTTTACCTTGGAATATGTGGTGGATAAGATAACCATTCAGAACTGTTATCATTTTTAATTCAATGCGTTCCTCCAGACAGAATTAGAGCAACCGAGACGTCTGCTACCACCTCATCCTGTTTTTGTGATCAAATAGCAAATTGAGTTCAAGTTGGCAATTGAGATAACAGCCATGGCATTTGGATACAGAGTCACGATGTTTCTGATAATCTGGTGAATTCCAGAGGTCTACAAGACTTCCGTCACGGATGTTGCCGGCCGGCTTGCCCCAGCCTATATATGGGAAACATGGGAAAACATCACCATAGCAATCGACTAAAAGCGAGTTGTAACCCGCCCGGCAGCGTACTGGCGATGGAAGCCCGGCAAATGAAGAGCGAAGGAGTTGCAGATGAGCTGGCGAATTCTCAATGCCAAATCCTTCCTTCGCCGCGTTACTGATATACGCAACCATCTTGTCGACCTTACTAAGTAATAGATCGTCAGCCGGAACAGTTCTTTCCGCAAGAAGATCGGCAACAGCCAACGGCTGGCGCGGAATAAACTCGATACAATCCGCCCCAAGTTCGCTGGAGAGACGAATTAAATCAGGTATTTCATCAATGTTCGTCTCATCAATAACCGCCACATTCTTGATACGCAACGCGCCTCCTTGCTTTTTACGCAGCCGATTAAGGCGCTCCACAGCTGTTGTTGCACGCTCAAATGCACCAGAATGGTTCCTGATCCTGTCATGTGTTTCAGACTGCGCACCATCTAAAGATATATTAACCGAATCAACACCTATTTGAATAAGTCGAGCGGCAGCCGAGTCATCAATAAAATATCCATTAGTGTTAAGGTGAGTGATCATTTTATGCTGACGAGTGCATGACAGCAAATCATATATATCGGCTCTCAACATCGGCTCCCCACCAGTAAAGCCAAGCCCAGGAGTTCCCAGACTAGCAAATTCACCGATAATCTGGCGGAATCTGGCTGTATCCAACTCCTGCTCCCCTGCGCGCACCCGCTCAACACCTTTTTGCGGGAAGTCACACATGACACAATTATAGTTGCAGCGATATGTTACCATCAAGGATCCCTGAATAGGTCCACATAGCGGCTTATGTAACAGAGAGGAAAGATGTAAAAGAATGTACTGGCCAGCACGTTTGGCCAACCATCCTGCGCCGTCCTCTTTCATCTTGCTGATAATAAAATCTTTGTAGACCTTTCTAATCATATTACTTTGACCCTTTTATCCGTAAGCCCTGAGGTCGCTATAACTCGACAGGATTATTGGAGTATATCTTCTTAAGATCTAGCCTGACTCCCGCCACTGCGATAATCTGTCCAATAGCAGTTCCGATAAAGCAGACCAGAATAGCCGCCAAAGTACCTGGAACATCTCTTTTGGAATCGCTGGATCGAACAGCTTCTATAAGTACCAATGCAAAGTTCATTATAATAAACCAGACCACAGGAAAACCAGCTATAAAATCAAACACAACATCAAGCATGGCAATAATAAACAAAGCCACCCACATAATAGGAATAAATTGAAGGATATTATATTTATAAAGGTTTTTCTTATTTACAGAACCATGCCCATAAGTCAGTCTTTGGAAAAAAAATGGGAGCCAAAGACGGCGATTGTGGTGATAAACTAAAATGGAGCGGTTAAAATATATTCGCTTGCCATGGGATTTTATTCGTTCACACAAATTTCTATCCTCACCGACAAAAAGGTTCTCGTCAAATAGCCCAACAACTTCAAACATACTTCCGGGTAGTATAAGATTGCATGAATGCAGGTTAGAACAGTACCTACTGGAAGAAATCTGCTTCGCGAAGTATAAAGGTCCGGAAACAAGAAAAGACCTCTGTGCATATCCTACAACTCTCTGAATCTGCGGTTCTTCCGGCGGGGTGATATTGGGTCCGCCAACCGCCCACACATCCGGATTTTCGGATAAAAAGGCAACGCCATTTTTCAACCATTTCCTGTCAGGATATGCATCTGAATCAACGAGGGCAAAGTAGTCGGCATTCGGAAACTTTTTAATGGCGGCGTTTCGTTTTGCAGCAATTGTGCAATCACCCGTCACGACAACAGTTATTCGGTCAGATTGAAGTTCAGAAGGAAGGTCTTCTGAGATATCCGGCAAAAGAACCAAGCCGTAGTTACTATAGTCGAGCTTCAAGCATTCTTGTACACATTGGATCACATAATTGTTCAAAGACACAAAAGGGATTATAATTACACAGTTCGGTTCCACAATATATCCCGTAGTAAGTAGTAGATAAGCTTTGGCCAATATACCGGTTGTGAAATCACATTAACAGTCCAGGCACACTCATAAGTGCAGTGGCACTTTTCATTGCAGATTTTCTTTCTATAAACATTTCCAGTGGAACTCCTCCAGACAGCAAGAAAATTCATATTGTGATCTCTGACATTACCTAATGTCCAGGATGAATCAAGCACCTCACAGGGTGACACCCTGCCGTCAGAATAAATAACTCCGAACAACGACCCGGCTGTGCATGGCATAACAAACCTTGGCGAACAAAAGGTTGAGCATAGGATACGACTGACAATCCGGTTCTTTGCATGCAACACAGCATTCGCCATCATTTCATTAAAAGACGATGAAGGCCTAAAAGCCGTTTTTTGCGCCAGTAACACCAGAGTATTATACGCCTTTAGAACCTCATCTTTCTCATCAATCTGTTTCAATGTTCCTTCCTCACGCAGAAGAACCGGAAACACTTCCTTAACACCCGCATCTTGGAGGCTTCTAAAAACAGCCGTAATATTCTGCCTATTAGACGGTGTGACTGTTAAAATAGCATTGACTGAAACCCTCTGATCATTGCAGACGTCCAATAAACGGTAACTTTCAAGAGCCTTTGCATATAGCCCATAAACCTTCCTGTGCATATCGTGCTGTTGTTCAAAATTATCAATTGAAATTGAAAACCTAATTCGGCAGGAAGTTTCAGTTTTTGAGTATTTCTCCAGGAAAGATGCGATATCATCTGTAAACCAACCATTAGTTGTTATGACTATCGATCTTACGTCAGTGTTTCTGATATAACATTCAACTATTTCAAATATGTCATTACGAATAAACGGTTCACCACCAGTAATATTAACATTGTAAAGGCTACTACCAATCGTCTTGGTCAATAAATCTATCTCAGGAACTGTCAACTCATTTTCGGGAGCAACAGGCTCTTTAAAATCAATAAAACAATGTCCACAACGAGCATTACACCTGTTTGTAATAAAATGTACGAGGCTAAAAGGCTCTTTCCGGCTAACGTATAGATTAAAGAGTAACTTCCAAAAACCTGTTGACACTTTTACGCTCCATCCATAAAAAACATCATAATGACAAGAAACTAGAAAGACAGCTTAAGTCTCATCGCCTAGAGAACAAGTTTGCCAGAATTGTCTGATAAGCCTCACAAGGTGTCCAGCAACCTGGACAGGAGGCGTTTCTAATCAATTGGCGCATCGTATGCCTGCTATTTGAACTCCAAATAGCGTCAAGATCATAGTCCATCCTCCGAAAAGAACCCAATGGAGATGCAAAGCTTGAACAAGGATAAACATTCCCTTCAGGATCTACAAAACAAGAAGCAGCAGCAGCTTGACAGGTCAAGGGCACTCGACCCGTCTCCTGATAGATACTCAACAGTTTTTGATAACGCTGCTCAATAAAGGATACCGGATCGAAAAGCCTCCGTTGTCTTGCCTCGCTGATTTGTCCAAGTAATTTCTCTGCTGCATCTGTCTTAGGAATACCATTAAAAGCAGTGTTCGCGTAATAATGCTCCGAAATATGGGCAATATTTACATGTACATCATTATAAGTTAGATTTTCAAATTCTTGACGAGCCGCTAACATTGTATCTTCAAAAGCATCCAGATTTACATCCTGCAGAGTATAGCCGAGATAAACTGAAAATCTTCTGGAACTTAGTTGACGAAGCTGTCGGAAGGTTGCAATTGCTCGATCCCACGAGCCGGGAAGACCGCGAATTCTGTCATGAAGTTCGCGAGGACCATCAAGGCTTACTGTGACAATCAGTCGCGGAACTGACATTTTATCCAGTATTTCGCGAACCGCCATTACTATCACATCGGTCAAATAACCATTAGTAGGAAAATTGAGGAGATATAGTTTAGGGCTATTTTTGTCAATTATGCGGACAATTTCTGTAAAATCGTCGCGCATGAACGGCTCGCCACCCGTTAAATTAACCCAGGAAAATTTTTTGTAACGGCTGAAAATCAGCTCGATTTCTTCGAGCGACAGCTCGTTCTCCACAGTTTTCTGCCAGATGTTACACATATGACACTGCGCCTGACAGCGATTCGTAACTGCAAAGGTCAAGCGATACGGGTTCGGTAACTCACCTAAATTACTGCATATAATATTATATGTTAAGTTAAAAATACGACGCATGGTGTTATTCTCTACCAAGTTTCGCAAGGCGACAGGGTGCTTTAGTTACAAAATAGTGTCGATAGATTGCCTCATAAACATCCTTTACCTGTATATCGTTCATGCACGCCCCTTTACCCAATGGATGACGACAGGTATGAAACTTGGCGTTAAAGTTTGTGATACAGGGACTGCACTCAAACTGACGGTAAATCGCAAGCCCTTTCTTACCCCATGGGCCGTAAAGAATCGGGGTATTTGGGCCATAAAGACCAACAACTGGTACCTCAAGAGAAGAAGCCATATGCACCGCAGAAGTATCGGCTGAAATCACCAGATCGGCTGTAGCAATGATGTCAAAATACTCTGCAAAGCTCAGTTGACCACTAAGATCTACCACTCCAGTCGGCAAATGCATATGCGCCATGGCATTGCTGACCAATGAAGATTCATTTGCAAGTCCGGTAAACACAACCCTTACCTGTAACTGTAAGGTTTCAATCAGTAGATCAGACAGTTCAGCATAACGCTCCGGTAGCCAGCGGCGCTCACTGAGATTGTCACTGGTTCCAATATGCATAACGACAACAAGTTCATATTCACTAACACCGAATTTGGAAAGTAGCTCACGTCCGCGAAGATACATAGAATAAATCGATGTTTGCACCATATACGGGAGAATCAATGGACATACGCCCCCCGCAGTAGTCGCAAGTGTAAAAAAAGATATTGAGATATGTACGGTATTATCGTAAGGAACCATCCGGGTATAAAGGCTGCTGCGATGCTGACCGGTGGTGTCAAAACCTATTGTCACTTCAGCCCCTATTTGATGCACAACAAGAGCCGAAAAGCGGGCGAACTGTTCAAAGTCGATGACAATATCATAGAAACATTTTCTAAGTCGCAAGACGGAACGCAACCAAGTAAATATAAACCGGCTGATCCCGGCAGTATCAATGGTATTTATTTCGTCTACCACACCGGTGGCAGTCAACGCTTCTTCATTTCCTGCAAGCGTCAAGAAATCGATTATTACATCAGGGTAGGCAGCCCGCAAAGCTGCTATTGAAGGTAAGATCATAAAAATATTGCCGATCCCCCAAAATTTGACCAAAAGAATCCGCTTTACTATGCCAGACCGCTTGGGTTTATTTTGTCCAAACAGTCTTCTCAAAAGAAAGGCAGCAAAAAGCAATGGCCTACCAATATAAGTATCGATGATGCGAATCAGTTTCCAGTTCATGTATAATCGTATTTCATATTAATGGCCCAAGATTAACTTGCTACATCGGTCAATATGGTAAAACTTTCTTAAAAACAACTCAAAACATACCCGATATTTTTATTTTTAATCTTTTAAGTAAAAAACACGGCATCAGCAAAACAATAAATATACCTGACAAAATAAGCCCATAGAAAAACTTCTTATCGCAATATTTCAAAATAACCTTGTGATGCCCCCCCGGAAGAGATAGTGAAACCTGTTTATCGTTTGTTTCAGTTATCAATAACGCCTTTCCATCTAACTGACCAGTGAATAACGGATGCTGTAAAACATTTATTATAATGATCCCGCCTGTTTTACTAAAACAATCAATTTCTATGGAATTCGTCTTGAATATATATTTAATATTGCTGGTGTCTTTGGGATCATCTTGCCAATATACAAAAGGTTTTGCCAATTGATCCATCAGCACATTTCTATACTGATCACTATAAAATACTTTAAAAATGCCATCATCAGCTACAGGTATCGCCTTAGCGACGACGTACCACTTAACACCCCATTTCCTAAAATACTCAAGCGTGTCAGAGGGCACACTAAAAGGTTCATTTGCTGGTAGATTAAAAACAGGATTCTTATTCATTCCAAGTGCAGCAACCTGAGACTTTTCTGACACTAGGGAATCGTAACCACCAAAATGAAACACTCCATTCAATGTTGCATAATTATGACCAAGTAGTGACGCAGAATAACCGGGAATAATTTTTTCTCCATCATACACATCGTCCAAGCCGGCACTTACAATTCTTCCATCGGTTATTTTTTCTCTTAAAGGTTCATCAAATGGAACGGCATCAAGGTGCCTTGAAAACATATTTTGTGGATGTGCGGCATGAAGAATTAAAAAATTTGACACATGAAAAAATATTATTACTGCAAATATTATGTCAACGACCTTACGGCTGAAACCTTTCGTACTCTTCAATTTTTTATAAAAAACATCAAACCCGAAAGCAGATATCATAACAAGATAAAAACTTGTAAAAAATGCCACCTTAAAGGGAAACCTAAGCCTATTATAGAATGGTACATGATAAAGAATCTTTGTAATTATTACGTCGCTGGCCCACATCAATGACAGCACGGCCAACAGATAAAATACAATAACCTCTTTACCTCCTTTTCTGTTTTTCAAACCAATTAAGGATATAAAAACACACATTATAGTCAGATATCCTATATGAGAAAGAAAATGCAGTTCAAACTGCGTAGTAATATCTACAGTTCTAAATGGTGCAATTAGACCGTTAAACCAATATTTCAGATTATAACTGAATGCCGCATATTCATCCCATGAAAGTGCTTTTTTTCTGCTGGCCGAGATACTTGCCTGATCTAACGTTTGCAGAATTATGGGCAAAGTAATAATAAATACGACGATATAATTGGCAAAAAAAGATGACATCAATTTGAGGAATGTTGGGCGAGCAGTTAAAGCAATTTGAGCATCAGAAGTGAATGTCGAGCCACCACTAGATTTTTCATTGTAAAAAAACAATATAACAACTGTTAAAAGTTCAAATGTTGCTGTATATACAAACAGTTGAGGATAGCCAAGCAACATGCCACAAACTTTAAGTATGACCAGAACAAGGAAGCTTTTGACCTCAAACCGACGAATCTGCTTTATTGAAAAAAGTAATATCCACGGCAAATATGCAGCATACCCCAATGTTTGAATCCAGGAGCTACCTACAGTTATTACAAACCCGCAAAAAGTCCAGGCGACAGCTCCAAAAAAACAGCTCTCATCCTCCAACTTAAAAACCCGCATCAGATTAAAAAATCCAAGCGCGGCAACGATCAGGTGAAAGACCGCGATAAACTCCATCGCTCCAAAGTAATTGCCCAACAATAGCTTGCTCAAACAGAGCGATATATAATTTATTGGATATAAAGCAGCATATTGAATGGTTACAGGCGTCCCAAGATACTGATGGAAGTTGTAGAGGGGAAATTCGCCGCCAAGCAATGCTCTTAGGTTGTGAAAATAAAAGGGTAGATACAGGGATCTGTTATCGTCCTGTAGAAAAAAATATGGATTCCTGATTTCTATAACAGCAAACATGATCACTGTAAGTGCTGAAAGCAACAAGTAATACCTGTAGTTTTTAATAGTTTTTATCATGTCTTTGCAAAGAGCAGCTTCAAGCTTACTAATAAGTCTTCCGCCACTCTATCGGCCCTCTCTGGCCGCCGGCATGTACATAATCAGCCTCGGCCTCTTTAATTCTGTCTAAATGCTCTAATGCCAGAGAACGGTGAAAAAAATAGTCTGGATATGGATATAACTCAATTGCGTTTGTGAACTCCTGAACAGCTTCTTCATACCTTCCGGCCTTGCTGAGCGCATCTCCACGCAAGGCATGAAGATTGAATATCTCTGTAAAACCGGCTTTCTTGCCAAAATTTATAGACTTAAGCAAATCATCGGCTGCATCAAGATACCTCCCCACTCTCAGAAAGTATTCAGCCCGAAGATAATAGGCCCTGCCCACCGGCCTAATGGCAATGGCCCTTGACCAAAGAGTCTCAGGATTCTTCCAAGCGGCGATATGCCGTAGCGTAATGGCCCCGTAAATCACCAGTACGGCAGCAACACCAACCGGCACAACGCGCATATAGCGGGGATAGGCCGTTGCAACGAAACGACACAGTGTTGCTAGGAGAGCCGCAGCGCAAATGCTTGGAGCCACACCAGGTAGATATGTGAACCTGGCTGCGTGAGACTGTGCACCGTTTTGAAAAAAACCAAGCACCGGCGCAAGCGGAAGTATGAAAGCAAGCCAGGTTACTGTCAGCCAAGGGGTTTTCTTATAACTCAATAAACAGAAGCAGCTGAAGACGATTATCACCACTGTTTTTACGGTATATGACGGTGGGAATGGCCACGGAAGAATATACATATGAATGATGCCGACCGGGTAAAGGCTCATCTGGCAATATTCAAACAGTGCATTCCCGGCCATCATAAATCGTTTGAATAGCGTAAGATCACTATATGAAACCAGAATCTGATTTCCTGCGGCAAAATATATGGTGGCGAGGGAAATGGCTATAACCAGAATAACAAAAGGAACTTTTTCCAACAGAATATGCAGCACCTTTTCCTTTTGGAACCTTCGCAAAGGATACCAGTCTGCTACTAGAAACATCGCAGGTATAACCACACTGATTGGCTTTGACATCAACGAAAGCAATAGCAACAGTAAGGAAAGGAAATAGAAACGGATTACCGTCCCTGAGTATCCGGCTTTGTCTTTCAGCCGTACGTACCTCAGATAACAGAAGATGGCAGCCAGAGTAAAGATTCCGTTTAGCACATCTTTCCGTTCCGTAACCCAGGCCACAGATTCCACACGTAGCGGATGAAGCCCCCATAGCAGACTGGCCAGCAGCAACGTCGCCGGATAAACATATTTTCCCTGGCCGCTCTGCCCAGTACCACGCAGTTCTTGACTCAAAAGCCCGTCCGCTACCAACACAACCAGACCGGTATTGGCCGCGTGCAGCAGGATATTAGTCAGGTGAAACCCGAACGGGTTCATCCCCCAGAAGTAGTAATCTATAGCAAAAGATATCCAGGTGAGCGGCATCCACCACCCCATATACGAGGCGGTAAGAGATTCCTTAACGAATTGCCAGTCAAGAAGCCTGATAGCAGGATTATCAACAACATACTGATAATCATCATAATTGACAAAATCGCAATTAAGGGCGCGCAGGTACACAAACAGGCAAATCAGACTTGCCAGCCATGAACACTTCGTAATGTCAATTTTTAAACTGTTCAATTTTTTCCCTAAAATCAATTGCTATCAATTGGCCCGGTATCATTGCCCGCCACACTAAAATCATACTCGGCCTCTCTGGTATTGCCCAATGCGTTAAATACCAGACCACGGTGATAAAAGTAGTTTGGTTGTGGGTTTACATTAATTGCCGAGGTAAAAGCCTCAAGCGCCTCTGTATAATGGCCAGCTTTGTAAAGCGCTTCAGCCCTGAGGGCATAAAGTTCATTAACGTTGGGGTAGCCGGCACTCAATGCCATCTTGATAGAAACCTTCAAATCATTCGAAGCTTCAAGATATCTGTTCTTATTCATAAGATAAGCCGCCCGGTACAAATATGCTCTTCCTACTGGACGAATATTGATAACCCTCGTCCAGAGAGTTTCAGAGTTTTTCCAGGCTTTGAGATGAATTTCAATCATAACCGCATAAAATATCAGTAAAGAGAACACCACCGTAGCAATCAAAAAACGTGGCAGCCGGGATTTATCAGATACTGATTTTTGATATGACCGTCCTATTATAGCGGCAAGAGCAATGCATGGCGCTACAGACGGCAAATAGACAAAATGAGAGCAGATACTGTGTGCACCGTTTATGAAAAAATGTAACGTCGGCAAGAGCAGAAGGAAAAAGCATAACCAGATGCCCGTAAGCCAAGGTCGTTTTCCGGCCGAATACAAACAAAAAACGGTAAGACAGATGACAACTACCGTTTTTACGATATATGAGGCTGGCAGCGGATTTGGAATCAGATTCAAAGCAATAATGCCAACAGGATACAGAAACCACACGCAATAATCAAACAAAGCCGCGCCTGATGAAATGCATCTGCTAATGAGAGGATACGTGTCTAGCGGCACAAGAATACTCTGACCGGAAGCCATTAAAATTGTTGTAATTGCAATCAAGGCCGAAATAAAAAGAAAAGGAAGCTTTTCGACGACAACCCGCCAAAAAGTACTCTGTTGTAACCGGCCAAACACACACAAATCCAACACCAGCAGTATTGCGGGGATGACAACACTTACCGGCTTTGTCATGAGCGCAAACAATATTAATATAACGGAAAGAAGATAGGATCTGACAGCACCACCTCTTTCGCACGGCACATCTTTTTTCTCCAGATAGATCAGGTAGAACAATATGCAACCGAGCGAGAATATACCATTCAGGTCATTTTTTCGTTCAACCACCCAGGCAACCGACTCTATATTTACCGGGTGGAGCCCCCAGAGAAGTCCGGCGAGAAGAAGAGTCGCTGAGCGACCCCAGCTCGAATCCTGTCCCTTGACCATTGCTTCTTGAAAGTTACCCAGCCTCAATACCCGATCCGTAATAAGTACTACCAATCCGGCATTTACAGAATGAAGCAGAATATTCGTCAAATGAAATCCAAGCGGATTCATTCCCCAAAAATAGTAATCAACAGCAAAAGAAATCCAGATCAGCGGCATCCACCAACCTTGATATGAAGTAGTGAACGCCCATTTTATAAATTCCAGATCAAGAATTCGTATGGCAGGATTATTCGTAACAAACAGACTGTCGTCGTAATTGATAAAATCGCAATTAAGAGCCGGCAGATAGAACACTAAGCAGATCAGAGCGGCTCCAATCGCGGCCAGCATCGAATTATTTATTTTGAGATTCAATCTTGCTCCAATACCAGGTCAGAGGTGCAACTTCTCCCCCCGCCTTACTGAAATCATTCTCAGCCTCCCCTGCCTTACCGCTCTTCTTTAACGCAACTCCCCGTAAACGATAGTATACCGGATGCGGAAACATTCCGATAGCTGTTGAGAAATCTTTCACCGCCTCATCGTACCGGCCTGCTAAACTCAGTGCTGCACCTCGAAACGCGTACAGATTGTAGATATAAGGGTGCCAGACATTCATCGGATTCCCAATAGCTGCCGTATAATCGTCAACTGCCGCATTGTACTTTTTCATCTCTACAAATAAAAGCGCTCTCTCTTTAAATGCAATTGCGGAAGGTTCAATCTCAACTACCCTGTTCCACATCGTCTCCGGATTATCCCATACCGAAATCAGTTTTTGTGTCAATCCGGCATAAAACAGGAGCAAAAAAACGACTAAACCCTGCAGCGCAACTCGTAACAATCTGCTTTCATCAGCTAACCTCCTGAATAGTGCAGCATAACATGACGCCACAGCTATGCACGGCGCAACAGACGGCAAGTAGGTAAAGCGTGTGGCAAAGGCTTGATCGCCATTTTGAAAAAATGCCAGCACCGGCAACAGCAAAATTACAAAGCAGAGCAAAACAGCACAGCGCCCACGCCACATTCTGGCTTTATAGAGACACAAAACCATTAGAACCGCGACAACAATTGTTTTCACAGAATAGGCCCATGGAATTGGGTCAGGGATCAGGTAATACGGCACCATTCCGAGTGGGTACAGCAGCAGCCGACAATATTCAAACAGCGCATTACCCGAGACGACCAGTCGTTGGTCAAAAGGAAAAACATCATTTGTCACAAGATATCGAGCGTCGGCAATAAAAAATATTGTCACGACACTCATAACAGCCGACACGACGAAAAATGGGATTTTTTCCTTCAGAACAGATCGGTAATTGCCCTTATTCAACCGCCTCAGCGGATACCAGTCCAGCACCAGTAGCACCACCGGAATAACAACAGTCACCGATTTTGCCATCAGAGACAAAATAAATAGCCCAAGAGTCAGAAAATAGTAGCGTGATAGTATCGCTGCCCTGCCCGACTCTTTCAACGGCACATAGCGCAGATAACAAAGGACTGACGCCATGGAAAACAGCCCGTTTAACACGTCTTTACGCTCGGTGACCCAAGCCACAGACTCCACCCGAAGCGGATGAATACCCCAGAGCAAACCGACTAGAAGCAACGTTGCGAAGTAACCTAACCGCTCTCCCCCTCCCTTTATCATGGGGTGGGCTTTTGCTTCATCCCCTTTACCCTTTATAATCCTGTCCGCAATCAGCACTATCAATCCGGTATTCACGGCGTGCAGCACAATATTTGTCAGATGATATCCGAAAGGATTCAATTCCCAAAAATGATAATCAACTGCTAGGGAAATCCAAGTCAGCGGCATCCACCAATTTATGTACGTATGAGTAAAAACTGAAGTAAAAAAGCCCCAATCCAGACTTCTGATGGCAGGATTATCCAATACATACAGGGGATCATCAATATTTTCAAAGCCACAGGAGAGTGCCCTCAGATAGACCAGCAGTGAGATAACACCAGACATGACAGCGACTTTAATTGCTATATTATGGCCATTTTTCACTGGCATCCCTTTCACAGTGATACAATCTCCACCGAAGTGTGGCCAAATGTTTGAAACCGATTAGTCTTTAACTTGACATCGCAGGGATTACAATAGCCATAAGTGGAGCATTCCCGGAATCCCGAAACGACCGTAAAATCGGGATCAAGTATATGACCGACCGCTTCCCGACTTTCGTAGAGATCGCCGTGACAACGATAAACATCGCCTCCAGGACCGATAATTAATTCAGTTGTTCGACATTGAACCGGCTTATGAACACCACGATCACAAGCATCCTGGTAGGAAAGAACGCCGTGCATAACACCGTTGTGTTCACCCAGGAACTCTTTGGTGCGAAAATCGATCCCCAATCCTGTACAGTAAGCCTGCGCTCGATGGATCTCTTTTTCCCATTCGGGATGCAAAACGCCCCAGATACCGATACTGTATCCAGCCTTTTGAAGCAGCAGTACTTTTGCTGCAAGCCGCTCCAAATCCATTGTCTCAGGATGATAACTTACCCGTATCGAAGCATATGGAGCATGTCGCTTAACTCGCTCTGGAGAAATGTCAGTCATAAAACGGTCAAGATCCACCTCAAGGTTAGTAAGAAGATCCATCTGCAGATCCGGCCTAAGTCCATTGACTATGGCAAAAAAATCAGGATGCCTGGTCGGTTCGCCACCTTGTATGGTCACGGGGAGATCGGGGCGGGAAACTATCCGGTTCAGGCTCTGCATCCATTGTTCTCCCGACAGCAGCTGACGGGAATGGACAAGCTCACCAAAACGGTTGATGCAGTAACTGCATTGGAGATTGCATTCAAGAGTAAGGAATACACCAATATAATTGCACGAATCAGACATGACAACCGGCGATAACGGTACATTAGAATAATTGTCAATTTGCAAAGTACTAATTTTCACTCTTGTATTCCTTCTCAAGCGGCTCAGCAGGCATGTTTTCCATACGTTCGGCCTTTACTCTGTACAGCACCCCGCCAATCACCACAATCACCAAAAACCCGAATAAAATATAGAGTCCGGCAGTGTAATAAGGATCCGAAAAAGTGATTTTTATCGTATGCTTGCCGGAGGGAACATCAACCAGCATCTGCATGTCTGTTGTTTCAACAATCTCAGTTTTATTCCCATCAACGGTTGCCTTGAAAAACGGGTTGTGCAACACGTTCACAACAAGGCGACCGGTAGTTTCCCGCTCTGTGGCAACACTGATCGAGTTAGTGGAGAAACTGTGTCTGGCAGCACCTTCCGTACCATTATCCTGCCAGTAAACAAATGGCAGTGCGGCGGCATCTAGCAGTACAACGCGCTTGTCATCGCTGTAGACTTGCTTCAAGACACCCGAAGGCTCCACCAGGACTTTTTTATCCACAACATACCACTTGACTCCCCATCTCCGGAAATACTCCAAATCCGTTACAGATGGATTAAGCGGCGTATCCTTATCCACCTCAAAATCAGCGCTATAATTTAACTGTCTTGACGCCACAAGATTTTTTTCAGACATCAATGTCTCGTAGCCGGAAAAATGATACAGCCCAAACAAGGTCGCATAATTAAACCCGAGAACCTGTATAGTGAAACTGACTCTTTTAGGCATTTCGTAAGCCGGAACAATGCTCACCATCCTGCCGTCTTTCAACATCTCTTTCAGAGGCTCTTCGTATGGGACATTTTCAAAGTGCTGAATGAAGGTTCTTACAGGGCTGGACAAATGAAATACAGCAAAATTTACAATATGAAACACGATAACTAACGCAATAAGCCCCTTGCCAATTTTCACGCCACGCACTGATAACGCTTTAACTCTTTGAGACCAGTAGTCAAATCCGAACGACGCAACTATTATCAGAAAGAAACTGGTAAAAAATGCCAGCCTGAACGGCATTCTCTGAAGATTATAATAAGGGACGTAATAAAACAGTCTCGTAACAAAAGTATCACTCGCCCACAGAAAAGAAAACAGTGCAAGAGCCATAAAAGCCATAACCAGCTTTCTGTTAATGCCCCGTTTCCAAAAAGCCACAATACAGAAAAAAACCGTCAGCCAACCGATATGTGAGATATATGGTTGATCGCACCATGAATAGTTACTGGTGTTAAATGGTGTGAAGATTCCATTAAGCCAATCACGCCAGTTGTAACTATTGGCAGAGTAACCTTTTAATGTTAATGGGATGTTTCTATCCGCAGAAGCTATTCGAACCTGATGAATAACCGGCAGTAGAATTGGGGCGGTAATCATAAGAACACACAGATAATTAAAGCCCTGCCTCGCCCAAAACGTCCAAAACCCACACACGTTGCCAGGAAAGGTTGAACTATTCACTTTTTGTTCAGTTCCTCTGCTTGCCGCAACAAAATAGAGGACCAAAACCGTAAAAAAATCAAATGCTATCGAATACATGTGGTATGGAGGATTGCCCACATACAGATCCGTACTCCTCAGAACCGCAAGTATGGCAAAGTTCTGCAGGCTGAATTCTTTCATAAGTCGTAAAGAGTATAGAATTATCCATGGGAGATACGCAGCATAACCAATCTGCGTTATCCACGAATTTCCCACGGTGAATACAAAACCGCAGAAAGTCCAGGCAATAGCACCAAAACAGCAACTCCATTGGTTAAGACCAAAAAAACGCATGAACCTGTAAAAACCAAGGATTGTGATAACAAGATGGATAGCTGCGATGAATTCTATTGCAAGGTAATAGTCACCCCGGATCATCTCGCTCAAAACAACGCCCAAATAATTGGGAGGATAAAAAGCTGCGGATGCGATGCAGGCAAGCTGAGGCTTACCGAGAGCCTGGTGAAAATTGAACAAAGGAACCTCACCACCAATAATGGAACGGACATTATGGACAAAGTGCGGAAGGAACAGTTGCAGATTGTCGCCATGAAGAAAAAAGAAAGGATGCTTTATCTCAATGGCGACGACCATACATAATGTCAACAGGACAAGAAATAATTGCGCGCGATAGCGCTCAAACCAACAGCCTGATAAACAGTTTTGGGTCATGATTGATACCTTTTTAAATTACTTGTGAATGCTTAGCGGCGTGAAGAAGTCCTTTCAAAACCATCAATTACCCTTTTGATAAGAATTCAATCAACAGAGAAATATCCTCCCACCCCATGGCAACCAGAACACATTTCACGGATTGCTATTCCTCCCGTGTATTTTCCGGAAAAATGTCAACATATCCAGAAATGTCAATACCATCATGGCAGGACGTGCGCAGGTCGGTTTGCCGTAAATCCTTCTTTTCATTTTCGCCGGGACCTCGGCAATGATCAGGTTCTGCCTCTTGGCGAGGACCAATATCTCTACCAGAAAAAATATCCGGTCATTTTTAAAATTGATGATTCGCTCCGAGAACAGTCTGCGGCGGTAGACCTGTATCCAATTGACATCGGAAACACCAATATTGAAGAGGAGCGGCACAAGAATTCTATTGTAGATCAAGGAGGCGAAATAGGCAAACCGGGTATAGCCGACACGTTCAGCTCGGGAACCAACAACAATATCGCAGACCTTCATTCTCTTCAGGTATGCCTCGATGTCATCGGCATCCAGAGGATTGTCCACTGGAACAAAGATGACAAATTCCTTCGTAGCGCGGTCTATGCCGGTACGGAACGCTCCGCCGATCCCCTTATTCAGCTCATGGTGAACGATGCAGACATTTGTATGGCAGGCGGCGACAGAGTCGGCGATTTCACCGGTGTGATCGGTGCTTTTATCATCAACGATGATAATCTCAAAATCAAGGCCAAGCGAATGAAAAGAATCCCACGTGTGGAAAACGGCCTTTTCAAGACCTTGTTCCTCATTATAGGCTGGAATGATGATGGATATGGAGTCCTGGTCAGTTTCCGTAAAACTCCTCCACGGCTGCCGCCACGTATTCGATCTGGTCATCGGTAATCTCTGGAAATATCGGCAGCGAAAGGATTTCCGTCGATAACTTCTCGGCGACCGGGTATGCCCCCCTGCTAAAGTCGAAGGCGGCAAAAGCCTGATGGAGGTGGATCGGAACCGGGTAGTGTATGCCCGCCTGAATTCCTTTCCCATTCAGGCAGGCGAGTAATTCGTCCCTTTTTTCGCACTGAATGACAAAGAGGTGGAATACATGTCCGGCTTCATCGTTATGGTCAAATACCGGCATCCGCACCCCCCCAATCCCCTCCAGACGTTCGGCATAGCGGCGAGCAACCCGGAAGCGCGCCCGGTTCCACTCATCAAGAAAAGGGAGTTTTACGTTCAGCACAGCTGCCTGGATGGAATCAAGTCGGCTGTTTTCTCCGGGACTCTCATGACAGTTCTTCTTTAAAGCTCCGTAGTTCCGTAGCGCCTTTAGCTTGTGCGCCAGATTCGGGTCAGCGGTTGCGACCAACCCGCCGTCCCCGAACCCGCCAAGATTTTTGCTCGGATAGAAGCTGAAGCATCCGGCATCTCCGAAGGTCCCGGCCCGTTTTCCCCTCCACATGGCGCCATGCGCCTGGCATGCATCCTCAATGACGAGCAGTCCGTGTTCTTTGGCAAAGTGCATGACCGCATCCATGTCGTGACACCGGCCATAAAGGTGGACCGGAATGATGGCCCTCGTCTTGGAGGTCAGCCGTTTTTTTGCATCGCTCAGGTCCATAAGATACGTGGCAGGGTCAATATCGACCGGAACGGGTGACGCACCTAGGGAATAGGCCGCCAGAGCAGTTGCAATAAAGGTATTGGCCGGCAGGAGCACTTCATCACCGGGACCGATACCCAGTGCACCGGCCGCCAATCGCAAGGCATCAGTCCCGCTTGCCACACCTACAGTTTCCGGGACTCCCAGATATGCGGCAAATCCCTGTTCGAAGCGGCTGACTTCAGGTCCGAGGATAAACTCTGTGGACTCGCAGACCGCCTGAATCGCTCCATCAAGAACCTTGCGGTGCAGAATATATTGTTTTTTCAGGTCAACAAATGGAACAACGGCTACTATAGTCACTGGATTCTGTCTCTTTCCCCGCCTAACCATTTTTCATCCGGTGAAAGTACCCGCAGCACTCTGGCGGGATTTCCGGCAACGACTGTGTGTGAGTCAACATTGCGGGTTACGACACTGCCTGCCCCGATAACTGCTCCTTCACCAATAGTAACGCCGCAGAGAATTATAGCCCCGGTTCCGATGCTGGCTCCTTTGCAGACGTGGATGCCTTCACAGCGCCATTTTTTGCCAAACGCTTTCGGCGCGGTGGGGTAGCGGTCATTTATGAAATTCACATTATGTCCAACAAATACATCGTCTTCAATTACGACATCCGCACAGATGAACGTATGAGACTGGATACGGACGCCTTTACCAATACGAGCGTTGCTTTGAATTTCCACAAAAGTGCCTATTCTGCTTCCATCTCCGATATGACACCCGTACAGATTGGCGTGCCCATATACAATGACTCCTTCCCCAAACTCAACGTCATCCGTAATGGTGCAATATTTGCCAATGACAACATTCATATTCACTCTTTCTGGCTTTTAACCGTAAAATGACTTTTTATATCTTTAAGACGCTGGAGAGACCCTTTTGGGCATGCCATTCTCGCGCATAGACGCATGGGCGGCGGACAGGACGCGTGTAATGTCATAAGCGAGCTGGGCATTGGCAAGAGTCTCTTCGTTATCAAGAATCAAGCGGACAAAGGCGTCGGTCATGCGAACCAGGGGTTCGTGCTGCTCAATTTTAGGACTGATGATATCCCCGTCCCGCAGCTGGTATTTGAAACCACCGAAATCTGACTGGATCTGTTCGGCAAAACCAATCCCCTTCTGAAAAAAACGTACGGGCTCAAGCAGGTTCAAATCGTCAAATTCTACGCGCGATTTGCTACCGATGATTTTAAGCAGTCGTTCCTTGCTTGAATTCAGCCAGCTAACATGAATCTGGCCGATAATGCCACCGGGATAAAAAAGATTAATAAAGCCAATATCTGCGTTTCCGGAATTCAGGGGGGCCGCTCCAACCGCAGAAACCATTTCCGGCTTGGTTCCGAGCAGATAATTCATGATGGAAACGTCATGCGGAGCCAGATCCCAGACCGAACTCACGTCGTCACGAATCAGGCCAAGGTGTGTACGCACCGATGTGAGATAATAGATATCTCCCAAATGTCCGGCATCGATAAGCTCCTTGACCTTTCCAATGCCACTGTTGAACAGGAAGGTAAAACCGACCATAAGTTTTCTGTCTTGTTCATTGGCCAAGTTGCACAATATCCTGCATTCATCCGGATCTATAGTTAGCGGCTTCTCGCAATACACATGTTTACCGGCAGTCAGCGCTGCTTTAGTCAACCCGAAGTGTGTCGACGTCGGCGTGACAATGGCTACAGCATCCACATCCGGATCATCTATTACCTGGGAGGTCTCTTTGACACAAAGGCATTTTTCCGGAAGCAGATGAGACGATCTTGCAATGGCTTTATCTGAAGGATCGCATACGTAGCGGATATCAATGCGAGGGTGGTTGGCAAAATTACGCAGAATATTGAGTCCCCAATGTCCGAGGCCTATTATTCCCAAAGAGATTTTAGAGTTTGAATTCATAGGTCACTTAATGGTTTCTATATTGCCGCAGACGAAAGGAAATGTTCACTAAATCAGAAAGATCACTAATAAATAAGTTTATAATTTTAGATTATTATGGCACGTCAAGAGCGTTGTCAAGAAAGTTGACTCATTACATTTTTGTATATTTTCCAATAGTATCCTTGTCAAACAATTTTAAAAGCAGCTCAATACAACAGTAA
>JANYBN010000011.1 GCA_025360785.1 Geobacter sp. | reverse complement strand
AAAGGCCGCACCTGTTAAGGGTGCGGCCTTTAGTTTTGAGATATATCAGAGGTTCATGCATATGATTCACTTGAATGCTTGACCCGAAAGTGGCAGGTTTATGAGTTTCCCGGTTTATGTCGTTTCAGCCTAACAGGTGTTTTTCAGCAGATATCAGTTTGTCTTCCGGTCCAGGCACCGGTACTGTATAGCCTCGGCAATGTGCTGTTCATGAATTGTGGTGCTGCCATCAAGATCAGCAATTGTTCGGGCCACTTTGAGGATGCGGGTGTAGGTACGAGCGGAGAAGCCGAGGCGGTCGGTGACCAGTTCCAGCATGCGGTTACCGCTGGCGTCAAGTTCGCAGTATTTTTTGATGAAACGCGGCGTCATCTGGGCGTTGCAGTGGATTTTAGTCCCCTTGTAACGTTCAAGTTGCAGTTCCCGCGAGCGCTCGACTCGCCCGGCTATTGCTGCTGAGCTTTCAGCTTCGCTCCGGTCAGCGAGGTCGCGATATTTGACGGCAGGCACTTCGATGTGGATGTCGATCCGGTCGAGTAATGGTCCGGAAATACGGGAACGGTAACGGTGAATGGCAACAGGGGTGCAGGTACAGGGGTGGGTCGGGTCTGATAAATATCCGCAGGGGCAGGGGTTCATAGCGGCGACGAGCATCACTCTGGCCGGATAGGTCAGCGACAGCAGCGAGCGGGAAATTGTGACCTTGCCATCTTCCAGCGGCTGTCGCAGCACTTCGAGAACATTCTTTTTAAATTCGGGAAGCTCGTCAAGAAAAAGCACACCATTATGAGCCAACGAAACTTCGCCCGGTTTTGGAGTCGTGCCGCCGCCGATCAGCCCGACATCAGAGATGGTGTGATGCGGGGAGCGGAACGGCCTTACCGCCAGCAGGGCACGTTCCTTTTCAAGCATGCCGCTGACACTGAATATCTTGGTGGTCTCGATAGCTTCGTCAAAAGACATGCGGGGCAAAATAGTCGGGATACGCCTGGCAATCATGGTCTTTCCCGAACCGGGCGGGCCTATCATCAAGAGGTTATGGCTGCCGCTTGCAGCTATTTCCAGGGCACGCTTGGCATGTTCCTGCCCCTTGACCTCGCTAAAATCCTCACCATATTCACATCCGCTGGTGAACAGCGCCTGTAGGTCAACCCGGCAGGGTTCGATGATTTCACGGCCACTCAGAAACTCCACCACTTGAGAAAGATTAGTGGCGCCGATGACATCAATTCCTTCGACAACCGCCGCTTCAGGGGCGTTTTCCGCCGGTAGAATCAGACCGGCCAGTCCGGCGCGTTTGGCGGCCACCGCCATTGACAGCGCACCACGGATCGGCTTGAGTCCGCCATCCAGCGACAATTCGCCCAGCAGGATATAATCATGAAGGCGCGTTCCCTTAATGACACCGGTGGCCGCCAGGATGCCGATCGAGATCGGCAGGTCATACGCCGCGCCTTCCTTTTTGATGTCGGCCGGAGCCAGGTTGGCGGTAATGCGCCGGGCCGGAAAATCGTAGCCGGAGTTTTTCAGCGCCGCCTTGACACGATCCTTGCTTTCCTTGACCGCGCCATCCGGAAGGCCGACCGTTGCAAAAGCGGGCAGACCGGGAGCCAGATCAACCTCAACATCAACCAGAATGGCATCAATACCGATCAGAGCACTGCTGAATACTTTTGCGAGCATGATCACACCACCCTGGGTCGAATGTATGAAGCACGAACTATGTTTTAATTGATTCATTTACCGTAATTCGAACCACTTTTACGCTTTCAGCATAATGAAGCCCATCTGGCGCCCCGAATCATCCTTATCTCTGCGATATGAGAAGAATTGCTCACTGCGGCAGCAGACGCACAGGTCGGAAAGCTGAATCGCAGCTGCCGAAAGTCCGGCGAGCAGCAGCAGTTCCCGGTTGGCAACAGCCAAATCGAGCTGCCACTTGCCGGGACTCTTAAGCTCAGCGCACAAATCCCATGAAATACCGCCCTGCAGGAAAGCCTTTTTAACCGGCTCATCAACTTCGTAGCAGCATTTCTGAATACAGGGACCAATCGCGGCTTGAAGCTGTGCGGGTTCAGAACCGAATTCCGACTGCATGCCGGCCACTGTCTTGGCAACCAACCCGGTTGCTGTACCTTTCCAGCCGGCGTGAACGACTGCGATGATCTTTTTTTCAGGATCACAGAGCAGGATAGGAGCGCAGTCCGCCACGCAGACACCAATCATGACATTCGGCTGGTTGGTAATGACGGCATCTCCCTCCACGGAAAGAAAATGGCTGAAATCTTCATTTGGTTCGTTTATCACCAGAATGTCACTGCCATGAACCTGTCGCGGGGTCACCAGCGCTTCCTGGTTAACGCCGAATGCCCGGGCAAGCAGGCTGCGATTTCCTTCAACATTTGCCTGCTGGTCCTGAGTGTTCATTCCAAGATTGAGCGAGTTATAGGGAGGGCGTGAAACGCCTTCATGGCGGGTGGTGAAACCCTGTGTTGAACATGCCGAACCAGGAAAGTCTACTTCCACATACTGGATACGACCGATACGATTCATCTGCATTGAACTACCTCCACAATCTACTCCCTCCAAAAATCCTTTTGCCTTCCTGGAAGTTTTAGTAAGTTATAAGTTGTTTTCTGCGTTTATTTGGCAGAAAATGACCCCGTTAACGCGCCTATTTTGTTTTTCAGGGTTAAAGTTTGCTACTCTGGTTACGCTGTCGCCAGACATAGACCGCTACCAGGGCGGCACTGAACAGGACAACCCAGAGCAGGGCGTTATGTGAATACTGCATGATCAACTGCTGTTTTTCACCTATGGCATAGCCTATCAAAGTCAGGATAGTGCACCAGAGACCGGCTCCCAGCAGTGTATAGAGGGTAAACTTGAAGTGATTCATCCCGGCGACACCGGCTGGAATTGAAATCAGATGGCGGATTACCGGCAGAAGACGGCCGATAAAGGTTGATATTTCGCCGTGCTGAAGAAAAAAGCGTTCCACGCGTTCAAATTTATCAGGCGGAATAAGTACGTATTTGCCGTACTTGAGAATCAGCGGTCGCCCCAGATAGTGCGAGACAAAATAGTTGGCATAAGCCCCGATCAGACTGCCGAAGGTGCCACACATAATGGCAACGGCCATGTTCATTTTACCCTGATAGGCCAGATATCCTGCCGGCGGCATGACTAATTCACTAGGCACGGGAATGATCGAGCTCTCCATGGCCATCAAGAGCAAAATCCCTGGATACCCCATGGCACCAATAGTGTCCAGCAGCCATTGAATAAGTGTATGAATCACTTGAAACCCCCTTTATTAATTGTACGAATGCCCTTTATACTCCAACTGAAGCATTCGGGCAACATCAGATAGAATTATTGCACCTGAACTAACATATTCAACAGGAGAAAAGGAGAACAACCATGACAAAAGTGGTAAAAGCATTGCTGTGTATCGCCTGTCTTATGCTAACCGCCTGCGCAAACAAGATCGGCTTGAATGAAAAACTTGACCGGAGCGTGAAAGAGTACAACCAGATGCTGCGCTGGCATGAAATTGAAAATGCCGGAATGACTTATATCGATCAGGAACATAGGGCAGAATATATGAAGCAGGCCGAAGTACTTAAAAAACGCGGCCTGTCCGTTACCGATTTCCGCATACTCTCAACATTGCTTATTCCTGAAAAGCAGACGGGAGATGTGTTAGCAGAGTTTGACTATTACATTCTTCCGTCAAACAGAATCAAAACAGTTTCGTATCGGCAGGAGTGGGTCTATCAGGAGAGCAGCAAAAGCTGGAAAATAAAAAGCGGTTTACCGACGTTTGAGTGAGGAAGAGAAGACAGTAACTAAGTAGAACTAAAAAAGGCCATAATCTATATTTGACAGGGATGAACAGGATATAAAAAAAATATTTATTCGAGATTTCACCCTGTTCATCCCTGTCAACTAATCTTTAATAGGCTACGCCATTTGAATCTTTGCTCAAAAACTATTTTAAAGCCCCTTCCCCGCCATCTCCTCCACCAGCTTTTTCTGCTCTCCGTTCAATGTTTCCGGAATATGTACGCCGATTTTTACATACAGATCGCCTTTTGCATTTGAACCGAGAGTTTTAATGCCACACCCCTTAAGCCTGATCTTGGTGCCGGGCTGAATTCCTGCCGGTACTTTGATCCGCTTGTCCCCTTCCAGGGTGGGCACATCCAGAGAAATCCCCAGGCAGGCGGCGCTGAAAGAAATGGACCGTTCAACAAACAGATCGCCGCCGTCACGGACAAAGACCGGATCAGGCAGTACATGGATGAGCAGGAACAGATCTCCTGCGGGTCCGCCACCCTCCCCCTGGGCGCCTTTGCCGGTAATGCGGATCCTGCTGCCGTTATCGACTCCGGCCGGGATTTTTACCTTCAGCTCTTCCCGTTGACCATTACGGCGGAAAGCGATCTGCTTTTCTGCGCCCTGGGCCGCATCCCGAAAGCTGACGGAAAGCTCCATTTCGTGGTCAGCTCCCTTTTGAGGGGCTGAGCGAAAGCCTCCCCGCCCTCCTCCCCGTCCAAAGGAGCCGCCGAACAGGCGTGAAAATATATCCTCTGCGCCTCCGCCGCCAACGCCACCTCCCATATCTTTATAGGCATTGCCGAAGTCAAACCCACGGAAAATATCTTCCTGGCTGTACTGTTTGTGAAAACCGCTGGAACCGAAGGTGTCATACTGCTGCTTCTTCTCCGGGTCGGAGAGAACAGCGTACGCTTCGTTGATCTCCTTAAACTTATCCTCTGCGCCCTTGTTATCCGGATTGCGGTCGGGGTGATACTTGACCGCCAACTTGCGGAAAGCTTTCTTGATTTCGTCAGCCGAGGCCCCCTTTTCGATTCCCAGCGCTTTATAATAATCGACTGCCATAGTGCTCCCCAACCTTCATTATTTGATCACAATGTAAGCCCTAAGTCCGGCAGTGTCAACTCTGTCGGATGTGTAGCTCTTGACAGGGAAGGTTGCCGCACGTACTATCTTAAAGTTTATTACAACATATCTACGGGGGTATACCCATGAAAAAAATCGTCATCATCGGCGGCGGCATCTCCGGCCTGGCAACAGCCTGGCTGCTGCGTTCCAAGGCTTTAGCAGCCGGAACAGAGTTGGACATTACCCTGCTGGAGAAGGAAGAACGGGCGGGCGGGAAGATCAAAAGCATCAAGGCTGACGGCTACACCTGCGAATGGGGGCCAAACGGCTTCCTGGACAGCAAGCCGCAGACACTGGACCTCTGCAAGGCGATCGGCGTGGAGGAGAACCTGCATCGGAGTAACGACAATGCCCGCAAACGCTTCATCTTTTCCGGTGGGGAGCTGCACCAGCTGCCTGACGGTGCCCCCGCCTTCCTGAAAAGCCGCCTGATCTCCTGGCCGGGCAAGCTGCGCCTGGCGCTGGAACCGACCCCGTTTATCGCGTCAGCGCCCGCTGGTGTTGACGAAACCCTGGCCGCTTTCGGTCGTCGGCGTTTGGGGGGAGAGGCGCTCGATAAGCTGATAGCGCCGATGGTTTCAGGCATTTTCGCGGGTGATCCCGAAACGATGTCGCTGGTCTCCTGTTTTCCGCGCATCGCCGAACTGGAGCGGGAATACGGCGGGCTGATCCGGGCCATGATCATGCTGGCCAAAAAGAAAAAGCAGGATCAGGCCTCCGGAAAGGTCGTCTCCAGCGCAGCCGGTCCCGGCGGGGTGCTGACGTCGTTCCGCGAAGGTATCCAGTATCTCTCCGATGCTCTCGCGACCTCGCTTGGCGGGATAGTCAGGCCCGGAACCGCCGTGGCTTCCGTCAAGAAAGGTGACACGGTCCCCTATCGGGTGACGTGCAGTGATGGGACCGAGTATGAGGCCGACCAGGTTATTGTGGCGTCACCCGCTTTTGCAGCGGCGGAAATGCTGGCCGGCCTGGATGATGGCATATCCGGGATATTGCAGCAGATTCCTTATGCCAGCATGACGGTGATCTGTTTCGGCTACAGCCGCGGGCAGATCAAACGCTCGCTGGACGGGTTCGGCTATCTGATTCCGAAAAAGGAGGGACTGAGCACGCTCGGCACCTTGTGGGATTCAAGCATGTTTGAAAATCGGGCTCCGGAAGGAAAGGTACTGCTCCGCAGCATGATGGGTGGCGCGTGCTTTCCGCAATATGTCACGTTAAGCGATGATGAAGTCGTGGACCGGGTGAGGAAGGATCTGGTCTTGACGATGGGCATCGACTCTGCACCGGAATTTGTCAAAATATTCCGGCATCCGCAGGCCATTCCGCAGTATACCGTCGGACACGGCAAGCGGCTGCAGGCGCTGGAAGAGTCGCTCCGCGCACATCCGGGGCTGATCCTGACCGGCAATTCATATCGCGGCATCGGGTTGAATGACTGTGTAGCAGCAGCCGAACGGGCGGCAGACGAGGCGTTTGTACTTTTATGAGTGAATTAAATGTCCCGGAATTGTTTGCTGCGGCGAGAGGAAACATGCGCGTTGCGTTAGGAATAATTTTTGCCCTGTTCATGGTCTGTTTTGTCGCCATAATAATCGAAGAAACTTTTCTTGGTGGTCGACGCAGGCGCAAAGCGATTAAAATGTCCCGAGCACGAGCTATGGAACTGGAAATTGCAAACCATCCTACAGCAGACCCCGCTCCACAAAACTCAGATATTCCCCATCCCCGACAATAATGTGATCCAAAACCTTGATCCCCATGATCTCCCCGGCCTCTTTCAAGCGGCGGGTGATGGCGATATCCTCGCTGCTGGGGGCCGGGTCGCCGGTGGGGTGATTGTGCACCAGGATCATGGCGGCGGCCGATTCCTTGACCGCCGGGCTGAACACCTCGCGCGGATGGACGATGCTCTGGTTGAGGCTCCCTTCTGATATCTGTACCCGCCTGATGATACGGTTTTTGCCGTCCAGCAGCAGCACCAGAAAATACTCCTTGCGGCTATCGCGAAATTCGTGGTGGAAATAGTCAAAGACCTGCTGCGGAGAGGTAAAACGGTCTAGGTGTTCCAGTTTGCGCGCCTGAAAACGTGACGCCAGAGTGAAAGCGGCCTTGATACTGGTTGCCTTGGCCAGGCCAACCCCCTTAATGGCGCACAGTTCGCCGATGTCAGCCCCTCCCAACTCGCGCAGGTTGCCGCTGAAATGCGTAATTAATCCGCGCCCCAGATCGATGGCGCTCTGCTGTGAGCTTGAATCCCCGACCCTGATAATCAGCGCCAGCAATTCCGCATCCGAGAGGGTCGCAGCCCCCTGTTTGAGCATCTTTTCGCGCGGGCGTTCGTCCTCCGGCCACTCCTTGATGCCACCCTGCATAAGATCCCCCTCTATTATCCCTCTTTACCCAGGGGGAGCCTTACCCCTTGAGACCTGACAGAATGGCGACTATCAAACCGACGCCTACAATTACCCGGTACCAGACAAACGGCGACAAGCTCTGCTTCTGCACGAAACGGAGCAAAAAGGCGACGCTGATATAGCCGGTAACAGCCGAGAGTACGATCCCGACCAGCATCGGCAGCCCTTCTCCGGCCGGAATGCCATGTTTGAACAGGTGCACGGTTTTAAGCAGGGCTGCACCGGCCACGATCGGTAGCGACATCAGGAATGAGAAGCGGGCGGCACTCTCGCGGGTGAAGCCGAGCATCAGTGCAGCGGTGATGGTGATGCCGGAGCGGGACACGCCGGGTATCAGCGCCAGGCATTGCATCAGGCCGATAGTCAGCGCACCGGACGGTTTGATCTCATCCAGTATCAGGCGCTTGCGCCCAAAGAGATCTACCGCTCCCAGGAGGAGTCCGAATACAACCAGAAATACGGCGATCAGCAGCGGATTGGAGCGAAAAAGCGCCTCGACCTGATGCTCGAACAGTTTGCCGATCACGGCGGCAGGAACTGTGGCGGCAATGATCAGAAACGGCAATCTCCGGGCGGGAGTGTTCAGCCTGCGTGTAGCTACGACATCGAAGAAAGAGACTACCATTTCGATAATGTCGCGCCAGAAATAGAGTAACAGCGCCAGAAAAGTTCCCAGGTGCAGCGCAACGTCAAAAGTCAGGCCGGATTCGGGCCATTTAAGAAGCCATGGAACCAGAATCAGGTGGGCGGAACTGCTGATCGGAAGCACCTCGGTAAAACCTTGCAGGGCGCCAAGGACAGCGGCATGTAAAAGATTCATGACATACTCCTTTGAGTGGTAAGATGCGAAGGATACTGCAACTCATCAGCAAAGGCAATCCATGTTGATCTATTTACAGCAGTCGCTAGTAAATTTAGACTGTGAAGAAAGTCAAAAATATGCTATTGATCATAAGTTTTAAAGGCGGTCTGCACAAAATTTACGGAGGCGCACTCAATGTTCGGATTTATTCCAAAAGAAGAAAAATTCTTCAAACTTTTCAAGGAAATGACGGAAAATATTATTGTCGGGGCCAAGCTGCTCAAGGAGATGCTCGATAATTTTGAAAATCCTGTTGAAAGTCAGCGCCGGATCAAGGATATCGAGCACAAAGGGGATTCTCTGACTCACGATATCATTCAAACCCTTAACAAAACCTTTATAACGCCGCTTGATCGGGAAGACATATATGCACTGGCCTCAAAGCTTGACGACATCCTTGACCTGATCGACGCCTCCGCGCAACGGATCATCATGTACAATGTTGAAGCGATCCCACCCGAAGCCAAGTCCCTCGGATTCATAATCCTGCAATCCTGCCACTCGGTACACAAAGCGGTTGCAATGCTCGGCAATAAGGCCACCGAACAGATCTTTGAGGCCTGTGTTGAGATCAACTCGCTGGAAAATGAGGCGGACCGAGTCTCGCGTGAAGCTATCAGCCGGCTGTTCGATGAAGAGAAGGATCCGATCCAGCTGATCAAATGGAAGGAAATCTTCGAGACGCTCGAAAAGGCCACCGACAGGTGCGAAGATGTTTCAAATATCCTTGAAAGCGTGGTGGTAAAGAATGGTTGATCCGGCTTTAGTGATGCTCTGCCTGGTAATCCTGGCGGCGCTTCTCTTCGATTACATCAACGGCTTCCATGACACGGCCAATGCCATTGCCACCAGTGTCTCCACCAGGGCACTTTCGGTCAAGGCGGCCATTATCATGGCTGCGAGCCTCAATTTTCTGGGCGCGATGGCATTCACCAAAGTAGCCAAAACCATCGGCACCGGTATCATAAGTGCCAACCAGCTTACCCAGATGGTCGTACTGGCAGGCGTAATCGGCGCCATTATCTGGAATGTCATGACCTGGTACTTCGGACTCCCTTCGTCGTCATCGCATGCCATCGTAGGTGGACTCATCGGGGCGGTCATAGCCCATGTCGGCCCATCGGCGCTGCTCTGGGGAGGATTGAAAAAAATCATTCTGGCGCTGATCATCTCCCCGATTCTGGGTGTTATCGCCGGATTTATCTTCGTCGTGATATTCTCGCGCGTCCTGCAGTTCCGCTCTCCGGCCGGAGTGAACAGGGGTTTCCGCAAGATGCAGATTCTGTCGGCCGCGACAATGGCCTTCTCACACGGCACTGCGGACGCCCAGAAGTCAATGGGGGTCATCACCATGGCTCTCTTGAGCTACGGAGCGATACCAACCTTTGAGGTGCCGCTGTGGGTCAAGTTCACCTGCGCTCTGGCAATGGCGCTCGGCACTGCAGCAGGGGGCTGGCGCATCATCAAGACGGTCGGTCGGGATTTCGTGAAATTACAGCCTATGACCGGATTTTCGGTTGATTCGGCATCCACCTGCGTTATTCTGGGGGCTTCGATGTTGGGTCTCCCGACAAGCACCACCCATGTTGTCACCTCATCTATTCTGGGTGTCGGGCTCTCTAAGAGTCTCAATGCGGTCAACTGGAATGTCGCAAAAAGGATTCTGACAGCCTGGGTTTTGACCATCCCGGCGGCCGCTTTGGTCGCCTACCTGACCTATCAGGTCATGAGCCCTCTGTTGGGTAAATAATACTATGTGGCGGCCGCTACAGTCGGGCGTCTGAATATCCGGAGGAAACTACCGATGAAAAAAGCGCTTATCACCGGCATCACAGGTCAGGACGGATCCTATCTGGCGGAACTGCTCCTCTCGAAAGGTTATGAAGTTCACGGCATGATCCGTCGCTCCTCATCCTTCAACACCGAACGCATTGACCACCTTTACCGCGATCCGCACGAAAAGGATGTGCGCATGTTCCTCCACTACGGCGACCTGAACGACGCCAGCTCGATCAACATGCTGCTTCGCAACATCCAGCCGGATGAAATATATAACCTGGGTGCCCAGAGCCATGTCCGTGTCTCGTTCGACGTCCCGGAATATACCGGTGAAGTAG
>JANYBN010000229.1 GCA_025360785.1 Geobacter sp. | reverse complement strand
AGACAGACAAGCACATACGCGCAAATCTTCCCGGCCAAAAGGCTGAAAGAAGAGATCGGCATGGTCATGAGCCTGATCAGTGAGCCGGTCTGCCTCTCCCTGATCAGGCTTCCTGAAAGCGGCACCACGATGAAGAACATGCCGAAGAGAGCCCAGGCGGGTACGTTCTGCTGCGCGGCGGTCGGTCTTTTCAACAGACGGCTGTTTAATGCGACCTCTTCGGTTAGTTTCAGCACCGGTGCGGTATCCATCTTAAAGCTCAACTCAGGCGTGGGTATGGGAGTGGACGAGGCGCCGATCAAGGGCTTCATTATGTCAGACATCGCTTTTTTCAGCTCTGTCGGGAAGGTCTCGGAGAGTGCCGCCGCCTTTTCCTGGAATTCGATGCCGAGTACGACTCTCTGCAGAGCGTTGACCACCGCCGTGCGGAAAGCGCCTTGTACCGCAGGGTCAAAATGAATTATCACACCGGCTTGTCCTGCCCCTCCAGCTGTTGACTTCGGGACAGCCTTCCCCTTCATGACGATGGTGCTCCTGGAACTTTTCCTGATCTTCTCCTTGAAGGCGGTTCCGGTGCCGGCCGGGATGATGATTGAAAACTGGAAATCCCCTTTCACGACCGCCTTTTTGGCGGACTCTTCGGAAACTGGTGCTCCGTTGATCTGAGTGATGAGATCGAGACCTCCGACGGTTTTGAGCTGTTTTGCTATCGCTTCCCCAAGAAAACTCCTGTCCTTGTCCACGAAGAGCACCCGGATCGGCGCTTCTCCGGTCGCCTGCATGACGTTGTCCTGTACGAGCGACACGATCAGCACGAGCGCCATCGGCATGACGAGGAGTACCATAAGGCCAGCGCGGTCCCTGCGGAGTTCAAGAAGCTCTTTTATGATAGTTGCCCAGATGGTCAGCATCGGTACAATCTCACCCTCGGTCGAAGTTAGTCGGTCAGCAGTCAGTCACGCAGATGTTTTCCGGTCAGTTGAAGGAATACGTCCTCAAGATTGTCGCACCCATCGGTCTGATTGATTAGTTCTTGCGGGGCGCCTGTAGCGATGATGCTCCCCTTGTCCATGACAGCGACACGGCTGCAGAGCTGCTGTGCCTCCTCCATGTAATGGGTGGTGTAGATGATCGTCATGCCGGCGTCACTAAGCACTTTCAGGTTTTCCAGAAGCATGTTGCGTGACTGGGCGTCGATACCTACGGTCGGTTCGTCGAGTACCAGCAACTGCGGCGTGTGCAGGATGGCTGCCGCAAGGTTTGCACGTCGCTTCATGCCGCCGGAAAATGTATCGACCCTTGTGTCGGCGTTATCCAAAAGCCCTGCCAGGGCCAGGCAGTGGTCAATCCGTTCGGAGAGTGTACGCCCCGTGAGGCCGTAGAGTCTTCCGAAATAGCGGAGATTTTCCCGGGCTGTGAGGCTCGGATAAAGAGCAAGTTCCTGTGGCGCAAGGCCGAAAAAAGGTCTAACGGCGGCAGGATCGTTCACGACGTCATGATCACAGAGCGTTACAGAGCCGCTGGTTGGCTTCAGCAGGGTGCAGATGATGGAGATGGCGGTGGTTTTTCCGGCCCCGTTGGGACCGAGCAGGCCGTAAATTTCCCCCTTCCGGACAGTGAAATCCAGACCGTTGATCGCCGGAATGGCCGTTCCCCGATAGAGCTTGACTAGGTTTCTGACCTTCAGGATATCAGCGGCTATGGCTAAGGTTCCGGAGTCAATATCCCTGTGAGAATCAGATGCCACGTTGGCAGGGCAGGTGGTAGTGATAATACGTACCTCTCAGCTTTTGGTCAGATCATAGAGTTCATTAAACAGGGCGGTCTCTTTGTCGGCACAGTCGCGCAGAATCCGGGACAGATCGGCAAAGCTGTCGTTCTCCCCGGCTCGTCCCTTGCAATGGCGTGCTCCTGCGACGGCAAAGTCGCGCCAGCGGTCGCCGATCAAGGTCATGCGGGCGGAAATGTCGAGATAACGGCGATCTCCCAGAACTTCGGCCGCTTCCTGGAGAAATGCCGCGTAGATGAAGCGGAAGCCGCCTCCGCCGGTGCCGATCTCCTCCTGCATCCGGATGATATGTCCCAGGTAGAGGATCGCCATCCGTTCGCCGAAGCGGGCAGGCCACTTCTCCACCTGTCCGGCCAGATAGCGGATCCCTCTCGTTCCCAACAGGGGAAAAGGGACCTTGACCATCACCCGGCAGACTTCGCGGATACTCTTGATAATGGCCGGAGCAAGGTCGATAGTGGCCGGGATGTGGGAGATGCAGTACATTTTCCCTTTCGGCGCCAGCGCCCCCTGGGCGAAGCGGGCCCGTGACAGGTCGTCGGCTTCACAGGTCACCGTGTCGCCGAAAACCGGGTCGCTGATTTGATAGGAGTTCCCTTCCTTCCCGTAGACCACCAGGTTGTGAGCATTGAAATGAAACCGCAAGGCGGGTGGGAAATAGGGGAGCCAGTAGACTCCGGTCTGAAGCCCGACCGGAACGCCTGCGGCCAGATAGCGGTCGAGTTCGGCCATTGCCAGATCCCGGTCCTTGAAGGCGTGTCGGGTAACTTTGATGCCGAGGCGACCGGTGACCTTCTTGAAGATGTTGCCGGGGGCGGTTCTAAAGGTCGCCAGGGGGAGTTTGTTGATCCTGATGAAGGGAAAATAGCCGAACAGCAGTCCGGCGCCGAGGCCGAACGCCATCGCCTCGGACATGGCAAGACCATGATGGGAGAGAAGGTTTGCGGTAACGCCGCTTTCACAATGAGCGGATTGGCGGTGGTTGAATGTACTGGTCACGGTTGTCCTGACGTCTATAAGTATTTTACTGCCGCACTCTTCAGCGCTTGACTGTCTTGAGCATTGCCGGTCGCGGATCATCCGGGATTTCCCTCAGCTCCTCTGTCGTGATAGAGAACAGCGCACTGTAGCGTTCCATCAGTTTTGGTTCGATTTTGCTGAAAGGCCCCGGTCGCAGGTGTCTGCGAACCTGCCAGCAATAAAGACCGGCATATTCTGCCAGCAGTTTCTCGTCCATCTGGTTGGCGACCATATGATAGGCCAGCGGGCTCAGTGCTCCCGCGCGAATCCGGACAAGGATGCCGGCAATTTCATGGCTGATCGCCTCCCACGCCTGGCTGTTGGCAATATTGGCCGGATCCCAGCCAGAAGATTCTGCCATAACATAGCGTCCGTTTTCATCGACCGCGTAACATACCTCCCGCTGGTCGCCAAAGAGCTCTTTATCTTGAGGAACGTCATTCTTAAACATTGCTGCTCCCTGTTTTGAACAATAATTTGTTTTGTCAACATCAATCCCCCGGTTGGATGCTCCTCCCCTGATAAGGGGTCGGGAGGGGTTAAAAAAACCTGCCAACCTGAAGGATCAAAGAACTGACGCCTCGATTGTCGTGGTAGAGATTCGCATTGGAAAGATGGTGAAGCCTCAGGGCCACGAAGCTGCTCGGCCCATCTTTTTGCAACAGCTCGACGCCGATGCCAAGTTGCGGGTTGAAATTGACATTCAGTCCCTGCCCTTCGACTCTGAAGCCGGTATAGATGACCCCTATGCCGGCTTCAAAGTAGGGGCGATACGTCGCTGTGGCTATCCGGTCAAAATTGTAGAGCGCCAGCATCCCCAGGGAGGCAACGGCGCGGGCTTCCGGTCTGAAAGTTGATCCGAGAGCGCCCTCCACCTTGAAGCAGAGCTCCTTTGGGCGGTCCTGACGCCACACTTTGCCGTAATCGAACATCCCGAATCCTGTCAGGAGAGCAAAGCTGATGTCATGCCCCGGATCGTAATTATTGGCAAGTTCAACCGACATGCCGAACCGATTGGGAGTCCTCTCTTCCCTGGCGGGAACGGTGTCATCCCCCCTTGTGCTGCCGGGGAAGAGGCAGATGTATACCAACATCAGCACGAGCGTGAATCGGCAGAAGCGTTTATTTGTCAGCATCATGACTTTGACAGATTCACCAGGCCAAAACCCTCATCCTCACTCAGTGAGATGCATGAAACCTGACGGGATTCAAGGGTTTTGTCACCCGCGGCGACCGTTGCCGGGAAGTCGCATGCACCGCCGCCCGGTGAAGAGAATGTTCTCCCCTCCTTCAGCATGAGGGCGGCAATGGCCAGATCCAGAGCAGGACCTGCAGGCATGCTGCCGTAAAGTGGGGTGAAACAGGAGATGTTTGACTGCTTGGCGAGAGCCGCATAAGCCGCACCATCTTCCTTTCGGCCGTCAGCCCCTAGCACCAGCAAATCCTGCTGCGAGTCTAGAAACCCGGGTTTCAGATGTCTACCGGTGGTGACCCGGTCAATCAGGCAGTAGCCCTCCTGCGCCTCTTCCCTGCGCGACAGGAGCAGGAATGCAGCGCCTTCACCCGGAATGGCCGTCTCTTTTCCGGTAATGAGAGGCGTCATCTCCGGCTCTTCCGTTCTGCCGCGCTGACGGTACCAGGCGTAGCCGATCAGTTCGGACAGCTCTTCGACCGCGCCGAACAGTACCCGGTCCACCCGACCCTCGGCCAGCCAGAGCCAGGCGGTTTGCAGCGCCGAAGGGACCGAGTGATGAAACTGGCTGACCGTGCTGCTGGGACCGGTGGCC
>JANYBN010000217.1 GCA_025360785.1 Geobacter sp. | reverse complement strand
CATGGTGCGCCGTTCCTCATCGTTCAACACCGGCCGCATCGATCATTTGTACCGCGACCCGCACGAAAAGGGGGTGCGCATGTTCCTGCACTACGGCGATCTGAACGACGCCAGCTCGATCAACATGCTGCTGCGTAACATCCAACCGGAGGAGATCTACAACCTGGGTGCCCAGAGCCACGTCCGGGTCTCCTTCGACGTCCCGGAATATACCGGTGAAGTAGACGGTCTCGGGGCTGTGCGCATTCTTGAAGGAATCCGTGAAACCGGCCTGAATACCAGATTTTATCAAGCCTCATCATCAGAACTTTACGGCAAGGTGGTTGAAACCCCCCAGAAGGAAACCACCCCCTTCTACCCCCGCTCGCCCTATGCCTGTGCCAAAGCCTACGCCTTTTACATCACCATGAATTACCGCGAAAGCTACGGCATGCACGCCTCCAACGGCATCCTTTTCAACCACGAATCGCCTCGTCGCGGCGAAACATTCGTCACCCGAAAAATCACCCGCGCCGCCGCCCGTATCAAACTGGGTCTGCAGGAGAGCCTCTATCTCGGCAACATCGATGCCAAGCGGGACTGGGGCTTTGCCGGAGATTACGTTGAAGCGATGTGGCGGATGTTGCAGCAGGACCAGGCGGAAGATTATGTCATCGCCACCGGTGAAACCTACATGGTCCGCACCTTTGCCGAAAAGGTGTTCGAGCGCCTCGGCATGCCTCTGGAATGGCAGGGGAGCGGTGTAGATGAAAAAGGAATCGACACCAGAAACGGCAAGACCGTCATCCGGATCGACCCTAAATACTTCCGTCCAGCTGAAGTTGACCTGCTGCTGGGTGATCCGACCAAGGCCAAGACGCAACTGGGATGGAAGCTCAATACCAGTTTTGAGCAGCTGGTCAACATGATGACTGATGCCGACTTCACGCTTGCCGAAAGAGAGAAACGGGCGGATGGGTAAAGAGGCCATACGTAACGGCCTTGATCAGAAAGCACCCTGGGGCCGGCCATGACCACCCTGGCGCTGAACGTAAGGATGCCCGGTAAAATAGCCGTAATTGTCGGCGGCGGTGCCGTTGCCCTGCGCAAGCTGCGAACCCTGCTCAAGGCCGGTGCTACTGTCAGGGTAGTGGCCATTGACATATGTCCTGAAATAGCTGCACTGGAAGACTCCGGCGATTTTGACGTAAGAGTCGGCCATTACAACGCAACGGATCTCGATGGTTCATTTCTGGTGATTGCTGCGACTGATGATGCCACGGTAAATCAACAGGTTTTAGATGATGCTCGTGAGCGGAGGGTTCTTGCTGCCGTTGTAGACAATCCGGCAGCGGGGGACTGCACCTTTCCGGCAATCCTGCAGCGATGTGATCTTGAAATAGCGGTTTCAACCGGTGGCCGCTGCCCGACGTTTGCAGTCGATGTCCGGGATCTTATTGCTGAAGAGATCGGCCATGAATACGGGGTCATCCTTGACCAGCTAGCCGAAGAACGTGAAAAGCTGTTGACGTACGGGAGATCCAGCACATACAATACAGAGGTTTTACGCTCACTTGCCAAGCGTTTGCTCGCTGAGCTCAATGAACGCAAGGAATTACTGCCATGACACACATGTTTTTCATTCTGACGGTCGCTTTATATGCCTGTGCCACCGCAGCGTATCTTGCCTGCCTGGTGCGCACATCACCGCTGCTGACCCGCTGGGCAGGCCGCATACTTGTGGTCGGCTTCACCGCCCATCTTTTATCGACAATACATCTGGCCAACAAGTTGAAATATCTGCCGCTAACCAACTTACAGGAATCTTTGTCGTTTTTCAGCCTTGCCATCGTTAGCTGTTTTATTTATTTCGAGCGCCGATACAAAGTTACTACGCTCGGCTCTTTTATAGTCCCTGTCGCCCTGCTGATGCTGGTGGCCTCAAGTTCTCTGCATGCGGAGGTGCGGCAACTGCCACCAATCCTGCAGAGTAACTGGTTCTGGTTTCACGCGCTGCTGGCTTTTACCAGTTATGCCTGCTTCACCATCGCTGCCGGCGTCGCCGTCATGTACCTGATCCAGCGCTATTTCCTCAAAACCAAACATTTTGGCGCACTCTTCCAGAAACTTCCTTCACTCGAAACAATGGATGAGATCAGTTATCGCTGCCTGACGGTTGGCTTCCCGCTCTTGACGGTCGCGATCATCTCCGGTTCCATCTGGTCCGAACAGGCAATGGGAAGCTACTGGGTATGGGACCGCAAAGAGACCTGGTCGCTGATTATCTGGTTAATCTACGCGACGCTCCTGCATGGACGTCTTACCATCGGCTGGCGCGGCAAACGGGCTGCAATCCTTTCGATTCTCGGTTTTATTGTCGTGTTGTTCACCTTTTTCGCTATGAAGCACAGCATCATCTGGTAGCCTTGCTTCCAGAATTTATTTAATTCTCCTGGACAGTTATAAATCATGAATATTATCGTTGTCGGCCTCTCTCACAAAACTGCTACTGTTGAGATTCGTGAAAAGGCGGCTTTTTCTCCCAACCAGATTGAAAAGCCGCTCAGCGAATTAATCCAGCTTGAAGGCATAATCGAGGGAGTCATTGTCTCTACCTGTAATCGGGTCGAAATTTATGCCACAACCCGTGATATTGCCGGCGGTATAGCCCGCATTAAACGGTTTATGGCCGAGTATCACCACCTCCCCTTTGAAGCGCTCGAGCCGCATCTGTACAGCTATCATGCCGAAGCGGCGATACGGCACGTATTCCGGGTGGCTTCCAGCCTTGATTCGATGATTGTCGGCGAGCCGCAGATTCTGGGGCAGATCAAGACCTCCTACGGTTACGCCGCTGAATTCAAATCGTCTGGAATTATTCTCAATCGCTTTCTGCACAAGGCGTTTTCGGTTGCCAAGCGGGTACGCACAGAAACCAAAATAGCTTCATCCGCCGTATCAGTTGCGTTTGCCGCCGTGGAACTGGCCAAAAAAATCCTGGGCGACCTGTCCGACAAGACCGTTATGCTGTTAGGCGCCGGTGAAATGTGCGAACTGGCTGCCAAGCACTTTCTTAACAGCGGCGCGAAAGGAGTGCTGGTTACCAATCGCACCTTTGAACGGGCAGAGCGTCTGGCGGAAGAGTTCGGTGGCGAGGCGATCCCTTTTGAGGCATTCATTGAGAACCTACATCGAGCCGATATAGTATTATCTTCAACCGGGGCTCCTCACTGCATCATCGGGCCGAAGGACGCGGAAGATGCCATCAAACGACGCCGATCAAAACCGATCTTCTTCATTGACATAGCCGTACCGCGTGATATCGATCCCAAGGTTGATAAGGTTGAGAACGCCTATCTCTTCACCGTCGATCACCTGCAGGAGATTGTCCAGGCCAACCTTGCCCAGCGCTCTCTGGAGGCTGAAAAAGCCGAGGAGATCATAGATCAGGAGATCGGTCAGTTTCACAAATGGCTATCGACACTGGAAGTGACGCCAACCATAGTCGCACTGCGTACCCGCTTTGACGAGATTCGCCGGGCGGAACTTGACAAGACCATTGCCAACTGGAAGGAATTGCCACCCGGTGCCGAGAAACGCCTTGAAGCGCTGACGCTAGCCATGATGAACAAACTGCTGCACGCCCCCACCTTTGTACTCAAACAAGCCGGTCAAGGGGGGCGGGTTGATTTGTATGTCGATTCCCTGCGGCAGCTGTTTGAGCTGGAAGCTTTGCAACGTGACGATGAAGAGCTGGAACTGGAAGAATAACTACTGAATTTGCCTACTACTCTTGAAAGAAATGGAGAACTTTATGACCCCCAAGAAATTACGAATCGGAACCCGTGCCAGTCAACTGGCGCTCTGGCAGGCCAACTGGGTAAAATCTGAACTTGAGAAGCGTTATCCCGGCATGGAAGTCACGCTGACCAAGATCAAGACGATTGGCGACAAGATTCTCGATGTCCCCCTGGCACAGGTTGGCGGCAAAGGGTTGTTCGTCAAGGAGATCGAGGAAGCGATGCTGCGCGACGAAATTGACATCGCCGTCCACAGCATGAAGGACGTGCCGACCGACTTTCCTGAAGGGTTGGGACTTTACTGTATTACCGAACGCGAAGACCCGCGTGATGCCGTAATCTCCCGCAATGTGAAATTTGCCGATCTGCCGCAAGGAGCCCGCATCGGCACCAGCGCTCTCCGCCGCCAGGCCCAGCTGCTGAAGGTACGTCCGGATCTGCAGATGTGCATCATTCGCGGCAACGTCGAGACCCGCATCAGAAAGCTTACCGAAGACAATCTGGATGCGGTTATTCTCGCCGCTGCCGGCCTGAAACGTCTAGGTTTTACCGACAGTGTCGGCGAATACCTGGATGTCGATCTCTCCATTCCGGCCATTGGCCAGGGTGCTTTGGGGATCGAATGCCGCCTGGCTGATCCGGTCATAACCGAAACGATCGCCTTCTTTAACCATGCCGACACCAGCTACGCCGTCCGGGCCGAGCGTGCTCTGCTCAAACGTTGCGAAGGCGGCTGCCAGGTGCCGATCGCAGCGCACGGCACGGTCAGCGAAGGCCAGTTGCGGCTGGTCGGTTTCATAGCCGCTGTTGACGGTCAGCGCTCCGTGCGCGGCGAAATCAGCGGCCCGGTGTCTGACAGTGAGCAGCTGGGCATCCGCCTTGCAGATCAATTGCTGACCGAAGGTGGCAAGGCTATTCTGGAAGAGGTATATCAAAGGGCGATCGGTGAGTAGCGGCATCGTTTATCTGGTCGGCGCCGGCCCCGGTGACCCGTCCCTGATCACGCTGCGCGGCGTAGAATGCCTGCAACGTGCCGAGGTGGTGGTCTACGACTATCTGGCGAACGAACAGCTGCTCTGCCACGCTCCCGACTCCGCCGAACGCATTTATGCCGGCAAGATCGGCGGCCGGCACAATCAGGGTCAAGACGAGATAAACAGCCTGCTGGTCGCAAAAGCCGGGCTCGGCAAAGTCGTCGTACGCCTGAAGGGGGGCGACCCTTTTGTATTTGGCCGGGGCGGTGAAGAGTGCGAAGCACTACGTGACGCAGGTATCCCGTTCGAGGTCGTGCCCGGGGTCACCGCCGCTGTCGGCGCCTCCGCATACTCCGGCATCCCTCTTACCCATCGGGACATAACCGCTTCGGTGGCCTTTGTCACCGGTCAGGAAGGGAACGACAAGAACGAATCAAACATCGACTGGGATCGCCTCTCGCTGGGAGGCGGCACGGTCGTATTTTATATGGGCATTACCACGCTGCGCCGCAATATGCAGCGGATGGTGGAGCACGGCAGATCCCCTGCGACACCTGTTGCCCTGGTACGCTGGGCCACGACCCCCTGCCAGCAGGTGCTGGTCGGAACATTGGCAGATATTGCCGACCGGGCCGAAGCTAGCGGCTTCAAGCCGCCAGCGGTCACGATTGTCGGCGAAGTTGTGGCGTTGCGGGAGAAGCTGCAATGGTTTGACAAGCGCCCGTTGTGCGGAAAGAAGATCATTGTCACCCGTGCAGCCGAACAGGCAGGTGAGTTTTCCGGCAAGCTGGCGGCGCGCGGTGCAACGGTGCTGGAATGTCCGACCATCCGTCTGGTGGAGCCGGAGAGCTGGCAGCTGCTGGATCTGGCTATCCGCGACCTGCCTAATTATGACTGGCTCGTTCTGACCTCAGGCAATGCGGTACGCTACTTTTTTCAGCGCATGAATGCGCTGGGCGTGGATTCCAGAGCCCTGGCAGGCTGCAGGATTTGTGCGGTCGGTCCAAAGACAGCCGAAGAGATGCGCTCGTACGGCATAAAGCCGGATCTGGTGCCGACAGTCTATAAAGCTGAGGGCGTAATAGACGAATTCTCCCGCCTTGATCTGCATAACAGCCGGGTACTTTTTCCACGCGCCGACAAGGCACGCGACGTCATCCCGAGCGAGTTGAAACGGATGGGGGCGCAGATAGACAGTCCGGTGGCATACCGCAACATTTTTCCAGACAGGCTGCCGCCTGAAACGCTCTTTGCCCTGGAAAAACGCTCAGTGGACTGCATCACGTTCACGTCATCCTCAACTGTTCAGAATCTGGCCGCCATGCTGGGAGAAGAACTGATGCTGGACATGCTAAAAGGTGTTGTGGTAGCGTCGATAGGGCCGATCACTTCAAAGAGCTGCCGTGACTTGGGACTAAAGGTTGACATCGAGCCGAAAGTCTATACGCTTGATGCCCTGGCTGAAGCGCTCGAAGCTCATTTCGGCTAAATAAGCCTTTTGCTATTCACAAAAAAAGGCCCTGCAGATGCAGGGCCTTTTTACGTTCAATCTGTATCACCTGATTGTTATACGAGTTCCAGGGCGCTGAAGAAATAAGGGATTTCAAAAGCGGCTGTTTCAGGTGCATCAGAACCGTGTGATGAATTCTCTTCGATATTGACGGCAAAATCCTTGCGGATAGTCCCGGCATCTGCATTGGCCGGGTTAGTGGCGCCCATCAGGGTGCGCCAGTCAGCAATGGCGTTTTCTTTCTCAAGACAAAGCACGATCACCGGGCTGCGGGACATGAAAGCACACAGGTCGTTAAAGAAAGGACGCGCGCTGTGTACATAATAAAAGCCTTCAGCCTGCTTTCTGGTCAACTGGATTTTTTTCATGCCAGCGATGGTGAAGCCTTTTTCTTCGATTCTTGCCAGGATTTGGCCGGCAAGCTTGCGCTCAACTGCATCCGGCTTGATGATTGCGAAAGTACGTTCCATGATGTTTCCTCCGAAAGATATCTGATAAATTGAACACTTCTGATATCATTACAAGTGTCCATATGTCAAGTTTTTAGGGCCTTTCGGCGGGAGTATGTTTTTTTCTGCTTGCAATATAAAAATGGAGATGGTATGAAATCAGTTCAATTGCCCGGGTGGTGGAATTGGTAGACACGCAAGATTCAGGTTCTTGTGCTCGCAAGGGTGTGCTAGTTCGAGTCTAGTCCCGGGCACCACAAACAAATAAAGGTTTCCGG
>JANYBN010000197.1 GCA_025360785.1 Geobacter sp. | reverse complement strand
GATAAGGTCAACATCCTTACCGGAAATATTACGCTTAAACTTGACGACAACAAGATCATCGTCATCAAACGTGATGAAATCCTCGGCGAAGGCGCTCCCGTTACGGCTCCGCTGGCAGTCGCAGCTCCGTCTCCTGCCCAGGCTCCACAGCGTACACGTGAACGGCGCCCGGAACGACGCCCCGAGCAGAGACGCAAGCAGGAAAAGACTTCACTGGAATCGTACAACACAAAAACTGAAAGTGCCGTAAAAGCGACTCCTGCCCCACCCGCACAACAGGTAATCGCGCCGGCAGGCGCCTCTCCTGAAGCAGATAAAACCGGGCCGCCACGCAAGAAGCATCGTTCCCGCAAGCATAACAATCGTAAGCCCTCCGGCAGCACCCCCGAAAGTAACACACCGACACCGACACCTTCATCAGGAGCCTGATATGAAACCGACCTTTTATGTGACTACTCCCATCTATTATGTAAATGATGTGCCGCATATCGGCCACGCCTATACCACGGTTGCCGGCGATGTACTGGCTCGCTACAAGCGCCTGATGGGCTATGACGTCTATTTCCTGACCGGCAGCGATGAGCATGGTCAAAAGGTTGAAAAAGCTGCTATTACCGCAGGTGAAACGCCTCTGGAGCTGGCCGACCGCGTGGTCAAGCGTTTCCAGGCTCTCTGGGAGCGGCTGGGAATATCCAACAACGACTTTATTCGTACTACCCAGGAACGCCACAAAAATGGAGTCAGCAGGATCTTCAAAGATTTACTCGACAAAGGTGACATCTACTTAGGTGAGTATGAAGATTGGTACTGTACTCCATGCGAAACATTCTGGACGGAGACACAGTTGATTGAGGGGCGCTGCCCCGACTGCAATCGTCCGGTTGAAAAACTCAAAGAAGAATCTTACTTCTTCCGCATGAGCAAATATCAGGAACAGCTGCTGGCGCACATTGAGGCGAATCTGGATTTCATCCAGCCCAAGAGCAAGCGCAACGAAATACTCTCCTTTATCAAGGAAGGCCTGCGCGACCTGTCAGTGTCGCGTACCACCTTTTCCTGGGGGATCCCGGTGCCGGGCAACGACCGTCACATAATTTATGTCTGGTTTGACGCCCTGACCAATTACATCACTGCCCTCGGTTATCCCGATGAAACCGGCAACTACGGCCGCTACTGGCCGGTCGATGTCCACCTGATCGGTAAGGATATTCTCCGTTTTCATGCCATCTACTGGCCAACCTTTCTGATGGCCGCAGGCTTGCCTCTGCCTAAAAAAGTCTTTGCCCACGGCTGGTGGACGGTAGAAGGGCAGAAAATGAGCAAGAGCCTGCAGAACGTGGTTGAACCGAACATGCTGATCGACAAATACGGCGTAGATGCGGTCAGGTACTTCCTTTTGCGCGAAGTACCCTTCGGCCTCGACGGTGACTTTTCCCACACCGCCCTGGTTCAGCGGATCAACTCCGACCTTGCCAACGACATCGGCAACCTGCTCAGCCGTTCGACCGCCATGGCGGTAAAATATTTTGACGGCCTTCTTCACGTTGCAGTTGAGCTGACGGAGACAGACCGGACCTTAAAGCTTAAAACAGAAGAAATGGTTACCATAGTAGATAAATTTATCGATGAAATGGCATTTAGCAAGGCTCTGCAGGCGATTTGGGAGGTCATATCGGCCGGCAACAAATACATCGACGAGACCGCACCCTGGACGCTTGCAAAAGATCCGGCCAACAGCGGCCGCCTTGCCACGGTCATGTACTGTCTGCTTGAATCCCAGAGGATTACTCACTGTCTGCTGTCGGCGTTTCTGCCGGCAACTTCGGAAAAAGCACTTGCTTCTCTGGGGTGGAATGAAGAAGTATCAAAAGAAGGGCTGGCTTGGGGCGGGTTGAAAGCTGGAACAACTATAACCAAGGCCGAGGCGCTCTTTCCGAGGATGGAGGAGTAAAGAGGGTTGTTATCTCGTTTCTATCCAATCCCGTTTGCAGCACCGGGATGGCATGGCCCCCACGATGGTTAACAACATAGTGACAGCGTTGAATACTTCATCTACACTTATATCGCGCATACAGCGGGTGTCATGAGGACAAGGGGGGGTGTTTCCGAATGTGGTACAGGGGGAGCATGAGAGCCCCTTGTTGATCACAATATGACACTCCCCCCGCGGTGCCCATTTGGTTACACTTCCAGGCCCGAACAGGGATACAGTCGAAATACCCAGACCAACAGCAATGTGCAGCACTCCGGAATCGCCGCTCAGCAACATCGCACTTTTTCGGATTACCGCAGCGGTTTCTGCCAAAGAAGTCACCCCTGCCAGATTCAGTCCCAAACCTCCGCCAGCAATCATCTCTCCCTGCGGACGGTCCTCTTTTCCACCTACAACAACCGTTTTGATTCCAAATACTGACAGCAGCTCAGCAACACGCCGAAATCGGTCAGCACCCCACCGCTTTTCCGGAATTGAAGCTCCTGGGAAAATTGTGACAAAAGATTCTGAACCGATCGGCTGCAGCAAATTGTTTGCTGTTAACAACGACTGAAGTGGTATCGACAAAGTTACACTTTCAATATCCCGCTGACAAAACACTCCCAACGGTTCCAGCAGATCCAAAAAATTAACAGGCTCATAAACACTAAGATCATACCGGATACCATGAGTAAACATCCGGCGGCGTTCGTTAGTGTTAAATCCTATCTTGACCGGAGCACCCACAATTCTTGTGACTACCGCCGACAAGCGATGCCACTGTTCCGTGTCAATTACTACATCATACCTATTTCTAAGAACCTGGATAAATCCGTGAAGGTGATCGTAACAAAACATCTCATCCACACCGGGAATGAGGGCAAAAGCACCGGCATTACGTTTTTCGGCAAGGATTGTTATCAAAATGTCAGGATAGTGATTTTTGAGGGACTTAATTACAGGTGCTAAAAATACTGCGTCGCCAATTCCTCCGGGACGGATAATAAGTATCCTTTTAAAATTTGGAAATGGGCGTACAGGAGCTAACGGGAGACATCGTGTGACAAAAACTCCCACCAGACGGTCTATTATTTTAAGCAGACTGATCTTCAACGTAATTCACCCCCTGCCGGCAACAAGAATGATATGAATCATTTTCATTCATACTCCTTTATCAGAAATTATTTGTTTGAGTAGCCTTACAGTAATACTATTAGATAGTTGCCCCAAGCTGAATCCCGGTTTGGAAAAGCTGATACTTTCAGCACAATTAACTTTTGCTCCATCATAGTAATGCATCACATCACTATTCGTAAGAAGAAGTGGACTGATAATAAAACCGCTCTCAGCCATAGCGGGAATGAAGCGATACTTAACCATCTTTCCATTCGTTTTGGTATTCAGAGTCAGCACCGGAGACTGAAAGAGGAACTTGATCACTCTGCCTAAGAGCGTTGTTTTAACCTCAACCTGCATAATCAAAAGAGCATTGTTGCATACGGGCAAATTTAAAGATTCACCAAAGGCAATAGTCTGCTTATGGATCAATGTCTGTTTGACATTGTCGGCAATGATTTGTGACTCCTTCATAACAAGAAAATCCCCCTCTTTGGCCACCAGAGTATAGTTACTCAGGATAAAGGGGAGTAGCGGCGCGTCATCCAGTGCCGGAAACCGATCATCTATCGTTTCCATAGTAAATAACAGGTACTGCGGACGTTTTTCACTTCGGTAAAATGAAAGATTCAGGTCCTGCAAATTGGGTGTATAGGCAGTATACCCCTGAATAACTGGTCGCGGACGGTAGTTCAAATTATTGGTCAGCGCTGCCCATTGCGAATAGTTTATTACATCAACAGAAGCCTTGCCCACTATTGCCCGTGCAATGGGAAGGTCAGGTACCCGCCCCATATGTGAGTTCTCACGTAGTGCCTCAAAGCAGTTATCCCAGTTTCCCGTTACGGAGTTCATGATCAGACGGGAATTCCCCATCATATGGCGAGGCCAGCCGACAAGACTTGTAAGCATTGTACCCGGGTCCTGTAAGTCTGCGGACCAGTTACACAGAAGAACAGTTCCCATAAAGAGGGTAGCCAGATAGAGTCGCGGCTTACGGTACATTGTTTTTTGGAATGTTTCATTGAGCAAAACAGAATAGGCTAAAGGCAGAAAGAATATAAATCCTATCACGTGTCCATCAGCCCTGACAATGCCACTCTTCCAAGAAAGAAACATATAGACCGATGTGACCATCAAAATTCCGACGCTGCTAAAGCTTAATCGTGACGACTTAATGACAACCAAAAGTGAAGCGAGAAACATTGCCCCCGCGACAGAACAAAAGGCTAGCACGTTTTCCTTTGGAAAAATTGTCATTGCATCGGCATAACCACCTACAATTTCAAAGCTGCCTCGCAACCATGGCCAGAAGTTCTCCAGATGTTGGCCAGCCAATAACCATAAAACAAATAACACCGCTCCGTAAAATGTTACGAAAACAAAGAATGACTTTATATTGCGCTTTCCAATATGCACCAAAGCGCACAGGATAATACTAACCGTTACCGCCATGAAAAATGTAAATTTAACAAGGGACAGCAAGGCAAATGTTATGAGGAAGGTCGCAGTTGTTCCTTTGTGCATTTGCACTTCACCCATCAAAACCAAGCATCCATAAGCCATTACCAAATAAGCATGCTGCCCCAGCCCCCCTGAATTTGAATACACAAGAAACCACACAAGAAAAACATACCTCATTGGTCCTTGTACCTGTCGCGCCAAACCGGTTGCAGACCAAGCGACCATTCCGCTCCAGAGCAGAGCAAAGAGTACCCTCTGAACTGGAAGCAATCCCTGACTAACAGTGGTATTGAGAAATCCAAGGGGGCCAAAGGTAAAGACTATATCTCTCCCGAACTGAAAGTTATGTGTTACGGCATATTCCAACACAGCTTGATATGATCGGTCCAAATTTGGAGAAGGAACTGAGACCCCGCTTAGGAAGAATGAGCTGACATACGCCAGCACAAAGCAAAAAGCCCAAATAGATGAGTATTTACCGTTAACTGACCGGGCTGCAGTTTTTTGGTTACTCATCAGGCCATCACCCTGCCAGCAGTCTTTCGACTATTGTCTATAACACTATTGTAAAGTGCAATATGCCGCTCGGCGACCCCGGCCAGACTGAAGCCATCTTCGATAGTTTTGCGAGCCTGTTGTCCCAGCTTGGCACGGCGGTCATCATCCGCAAGCATCCACGTGATTCCCTCTGCCAGTTCGTGCTCATTGCCCGCCTTGGCAAAATATCCATTTTCACAATGTGAGACAAGATCGCCTACTCCGCCCACATCAAACGCAACGCAGGGGGTTCCACAGGCCATCGTCTCCATGACGGTATAGGACAGGCTTTCCTGCAAAGACGGCAGTACAAAGAAGTCTGCAGCTCTGTAGAGAGAGATGAGTTTTTCATCTGTCGCAATAAACCCATAGGATCGAACCGGAATCCCTTCAATCTCAGTTTCCTTATATTTTATATCTCCGAAAACCACTACCGTTAGATCCTTCTTATTCAGGCTCCCTGCGATCAGTGACAAAGAACTCTTGAGGATCGCAAATCCTTTATTTTGATCCAGTGTAAAGGATGAAGCTCCATAGAGCAGAACCAATCCTTTCTGTGGGAGCCCAAGGGTGGCCCTGGCAATTGCACGATCTCCTGGTACAAACCGTAGAGTGTCAATTCCGTTGGGGATAACCTCGATGGGCATTGAATCCAGTAAAGAACTGGACCGAGCACACTGGGCCATCCAACGACTCGGCGCAACAAATGTAACATCAAGCCCAGACCAGCATTTTGCCTTCCTGTGCCAGCCCCAACGACTTAAATCGAATTCATGTCTAGCATTAAGTTGTGGGCATCTACCACAATTTGCATGAAAGAGCTCGCAATCGCCAGGCAGATGACAGCCACCGGTAAAAGCCCAGGAATCATGCAGCGTACAAACAAGCGGCCCTGGCAAATTTTTTATAGAAGCAAGCGGCAAAAAACCATGACCGACACCATGGAGATGAATCAGATCCGGAGCAAATGACGCTACATCATGGCTGATATCATTCGGGAGCCAGGCCAGACTCCAGGGGGGGCTTAACCGTGAACGGTAACATAACAACGGCAGCGCATCCAGATACGGACGTATCTCAGCGCCCATACGTTCCAACAGGCCCTTGGGACCGAATACCTGGGGGTCAGCACTTTTCTTGTACTGAACCAGCATCCTGCTATCAACTCCCATCTTACTCAGGCTACGATAGAGTCGATAGGCTGATCGTGCAGCCCCTCCTTGCTGTTCAAAGGTACTAAGAAGTAGGCATTTCATAACAACCTAAACTTCCAGAGTGACAGGTACACACGTATTTGACTAACCAAATCGGACAAAGTCAGTAACAACGGTCTCTCAGACTGAGCCAGTTTAAGCAATGCGGCATCATAGTCGTGATCGACTACCGTTAGCAGGTTAACATCCAATGGAAACCGACAGGTAATTGTGGGAAGTTCTGAATATATTGTTCGGGGGTTTACCGTGTGAGTGGCGTCAACATTAAAGCCAATATTAGAGATTAGATTCACTGCGGAAACTGCGGCTAGCCCTGACTGCAATAGTTGAGCAAAACTCCATTGGTAGTCCCACGTATCTACATTTCCTGCTGCAGCCCTATCGAACTCTATCGCACGCATACGAAAGCGCCGCCCTCCTCCAAGAACATCACTAACCTTCAACCGGGAGGTCGGCTCCCTCCATTGGGACATGTCCACGTCATAGTGTTGCCAAGCCCTACGCCAGCTGGCCCACCCCCAAATTCCGCCGTTAGTGGAAAAGTGATAGCTTTGGGCAGCAGATTTCCATTCACCGAGCAAGTTTGCCCCGCTGATCATCATGATTCTATCGTCGAGTCGGTACAGATCAAGCATTTCCTGACAGAACCTGAAAAACGTGGGATCCGGCAGACAGTCATCTTCAAGAATGATGGCTTCCTCAACCAGGCTGAATACCCAGTCCAGACCACTGGATACCCGCAATCTGCAGCCAATGTTGGATTCAGAATAGTTACGCAGAATCTCGCAAGGCCAGTCAATTTGTTCAACTATAGTTCTGACTTCTGTACATTTCTGTAAGTCGTCCGGCACGTCAGGTCGCGGTCCATCAGCAACCAGCAACAGCAGCTGCGGACGCGCTTTGCGGATTGCAGCAAAAACCCGCGCGGTTGTCTCTGGCCGATTAAATACCAGCAAGGCAACCGGTGTGGTCAGGGTAAATGTACTCATCGGTCACCCGGCTTGTTCACAAGACGTTCATAGAGAACCATGATTTTATGCTCCTGACTTTCTTCTGAAAAACATTTCTCCACACGCCGCCGACCGGCAGTCCCCATACGTTCTCGCAATACTGGAACAGCTAGCAGCTCCATGATACGTGCTGCAAAAGCAGCAACATCATCAGGCAAACACACGTAGCCGGTCTCTCCGTCAGCAACCGATTCCGGCAGCCCTCCTGTATCCGCTACTACACAGGGCAGCCCATGTGACATGGCTTCCAGAACCGCTATACTATGATTCTCCCTGACGCTGGGCTGAAAATAGATACACGCTTGATCATACCACTTTGACGGATAAGGGATGTATCCCGGCAAGAGAACCCGCTCATCCATAGACAGTTGACTTACCTTCTCGCGAATGGTCTCAAGCTGTTCGCCGTCACCAAGCCATACAAAAATACAGTCGGGGTGTTCCAGCAGAACTCTCCGGGCCACCTCCAGCCAGAGCTCAGGATTCTTGTAAGCAACCATATGGCCGGCTGTCAGGATTATCGACGATGCCGATTCTATCCTGGCTTTTGCATTACTGCAGCAACTGTTGTAAACAACTTCAATCCTGTTGCTGGGTATTCCCATTTTTTCTGATATCGATTCAGCGGCGGCATTTGAAACAGTCATTACACAATTATTGAATTTAGAACCAATTCGCAGGTACCAGCGCGGTAGGATTCGGAAACTGTGTTCAGGTATGGTGTGAAGAATGTAAAAGACCGGCATCGGAAAGTAAAATAAAACGGAAAGCCTTCCCGGATCACCGGTTGACACCACAATCAGGTCGGGACAACAGCTCAGAACGGTACGCCATGAAAACAGAAAATCAAAAAACAGTGTCAAGAAAGGAGCCGTACCAGGGACCGTGCGGTTCAGCGACTGGACCAGATCTGCCCCATAACGCGCGGCAAGAGTAACAATTTCGGAACAGCACTGATTTGTCGGCACCAGTAATGTCGTAACAATCCCGCGCCGCGTATGGATGTCAAGCAGCCGTTCCAGAAAACGACTCATCCCGCCGTATTGGCTAATATCAGGAACTATAACAAGAACTTTCATACAACCTTCCGTAAAATCCAAGTTCCAAGCGCCCGAGCTCGATGCAATGCGGAAGTATTTACTGCTGTCCAGAGCGGCGACATCAGACATCTTCTCAACGAGCAGGCAGAAGAATCAGCAAGAGCAATACAGATTGAAAACCAGATTTCCAGGAGCCTCCTGGAAAAAAGATCCGCCGGATACATGCCAACTGCCTTGTTTGCCGACTCCAACTGCAGAAGCCACTGTTCAGCCCGGTCTAAACACACTGATTCAGCAGGAATTACACCGTTCATGATCATCTCATGCAGTTGTTGTTGCTCCGATGTCGGCTCTATTCCCAACTCTCGCACCCGTTGCAGTCGCAACGGCATCACAGCCGCCAGCTGTTCAGTGCCATGCGTGGCGCATATCTGTTCGTGACTGATCCGGTAATCCAGCAGTACTTTCTGTATGTTGGCAAAATCCATATGCCGGATGGCACGCCCCCACAGTTCATAATCCTGTGCATAACGGTATTGGGGATCATAGAACAACCCATTCTGTACAAAAAGCTGCCGACGCATCATGACCGAAGGATGAGCAACACCAACAGCATGAAATTGCCAGCATCGTATTTCTTCTGATCCTTTAGGAAGCTTCCAGACATTGTTGTCTGCCTTGGGAAAATACCGTACCCAACTGCCGCAGACACCAACCAGCGAATTCGCATCCATAAAACCGACCTGACTCGCCAGACGTTCAGGTCTGCTGACATCATCGGCATCCATACGGGCGACATACACTCCCTGAGCGAGCGTTAGACCTTTATTCAAGGAGGCCGCCAGTCCCAGGTTCCCGTCATTATGTATCAGACAAATACGTGGATCGTCATAGGACTGAATGATATGAACGCTGCTGTCCGTTGAGCCGTCATTGACAATCAAAAATTCTAAATCGCTAAACGTCTGTCCCAGGATACTCTCAATTGCCTCACGCAAATAGCGTTCACCATTGTATACCGCCATCAGTACAGTAACACGAGGGGAACTCACGAATTAATCCGTAGCCATGACGCAGGTATCAGATCGTTTTTTTCAATGGACCGATCATTGAACCAACGCGCGGGAGAGATCACAATCTTGTCAGACCGGGGATTGAGCCATGCGCCCCACCAACTGAAAGAACTATTGGCAATAATGTGGTGATTGCAAAGACTCATGAGCCTCAGGTCTTCATGAGCCAGGTCAGGACTATTGTTGTCTATCAAGGTTATTGGATGTGATATTTTGAAGTGTTCCCGTACCCACTCAGGATCATCAGAAAAAGCAAAGAAGTGCGGTCGATCCACCCGCGCCGCTGCCATTTTTACGGCTTCCATATAGTAATCGTAGGTACACGTTCTGTGGTGGGATGCTGTCTTTGCATCGTTCACGTAATCCCCCCGACGAAAATGGATCGAAATCGAGTTACACCTGTTTATGTCGGACATAACCTCCCGGTTCCGACCATCTGGCTCAACACACATCGTAAAGTCACTGCGTATGACAGAAGCTACATCATGGAAATATTTTTCGCTTTGCCAGTAGCCGTCAAGAAGAACGTTATCAGGCAAGCTGAGAATGGCTGGATCAAAGTGGACATTCTGACCACGGATATGGGTCTTACTGTAGTCACTATTCATTAAATTCAAAAAACGCTTTATCCTCCCGAATGCCGGTTCATACAACCGGGCGATCTCATCGCCAGTGGCCGGCTCAGCACATATGGAGAACGGCCCAAGCGCAAAAGCGCGCGGAGTGACGCCGGTAAGATCATCACCGAACCAGGTAAGATCCAGCTTCAAAGTGACATCATGTAAACGTGCAAGCCGCCGTCCCGCCGCATACTGAAACAACTGATTACCAAGACCACCCATTAATTTTACGATTATCATGATGGCATCGTCGCTTCCAGTGCAAGGTAATGGCTATCTGGCGTCTCTGGCCTTGAAAAAAAAATCACAGTTTTTTTATTTCCTCTGTAAAAGTATTTTCATCCAATGAAAATTCACCAGCTTTATTTAGATCAGAACCAAGCATAGCTCTGTAGTCATAGCCAAGCTCCCTTGAAAGCCAGTAATAGTGTGGCGGAATGAATTTGCCCGGAAATATTTCCAATACTTTCGGATTACTGCCGTTAGAAAAGATTAAATTAGCTAACCCGGCGCCATGTAATCCGACTATTACTTGCGCTGATTCAAACATGGCTTTTTGTACAGCTACATCAAGTTGTGCAGTGTCCACAATACTGAAACCGTATGTTTTTGCAATACTTTCAATACAATCAAGATTGGAAAGAGTCCTGTTGTTTCTCCCTCTCCTTGTTAAAAATAATTTTTTATTTAAACCAGATGGTGTTCCAAATGAATCTATGAGTTGACTGACATTCAGCACGTTATCTTTTGTATTGGGCAACACTTTCCCGAACCAGATATTATTGCATTCTATCCACTGATTGCTTGATTGAGATATAAAGGTGAGTTTTTTGAAATATTCATGGTTATTCAGCACCTCGCGCACATAATGGCATTGCAAAGCTTGCTCGGGAATAACAATGGGAATCTCCTTTGAAATTCCATGGTTATGAAGGAAAATGAGCGTCCCGATAGCATCATTATAAAAATGCCAATAATTATTCCACCCATATCTTATTGAGATCGCTTCGTTCAAGTAAATCTTTTTTCTGTCACGCCGTGCTTTCAGAACAAATGGAGGCGGCGTCATACTATCATCGCAATAAGGAACTGATTCCTTAAAATATGTATGATTTTCTGTAACAACGAAACCGTATTGTGGCTCTATCAGAGTGGATTCTGTAATATTATAAATATATTCAGTCTGTTCATACGATGAGTATTTGTCAAAGGAAAGTGCTATTTTTGAGTCCCCTTCATAATAGCCATATTCGGTAAAAGGACGACATTTTGTACACTGGATCAAATATGAATCAACAGGGGCCGTGACAGCAGTTTTCACAAATATTCTTTTTGCAGCATAAAGATAATGTGAGCATACTAAATTTGACCATATACACATTTTGCCCCATATTTTTTTCATTACGGAAAATATCATTGTCACCGATCTACAGCATTCCAATACATCTGAATGACGAGATTCCCTTTCTGGCACACGATGATAATTTGTTTCGCATTCTCATTCCTTAATACAGCCATAATTATAATTATTATACTTTCTTTCAATTAACTCCAACTATCTATTCACAGTCTTCCTTCCTGAATAAAAAACAACCACAACCATAAACCTGTTTATCAACGAGTTCCTTCGGTGGATTTCTGACAAGTCCTCCAAACTCCGGGCTTTCAGGGATCAGAACAAATTCTTTAAACTCGAGATCGCTGAAATAATCTATAACTTGATCAGCGCGATAAATCCTGTGGGCGTTGAACATGATTTTTGACAAAGCTCCAACCGGGACTACAAACATCAGTAAACCGCCTGGAGCCAGCACTCGTTTCAACTCAGCAATCGCTTTAAGGTCACCGTCCGGATCGAGTGTGTCACCATAACGACCAAGTCCAACATGTTCCACCACATGCATACATGAGAGAGACTGAATGCTCCCGTCAGTAAAAGGAAGTGAGAGAAGATCCGCCGATCCGGAGAACAGATTATCCAACTTCAGGTCAGCAGGACGGTAATCATAGTATTTCACTGGAATGAATGCAGAGACAAGAGAACAAAAATAGAGCGTAGACGA
>JANYBN010000189.1 GCA_025360785.1 Geobacter sp. | reverse complement strand
GAGTAGCGCGCGACCCACGACCTTAGCCCCGCTGTCAAGCTATTTTTTCGGGCAAAGCAACATTTTTCAAAGATCGCTACAGAAGTCTAAAGTCCAGTTGGAAATACTGCCGTAGAAAAAAATGAAGATAAAAGTGCATATTTGTTAAAAAACAGATGCCAACCAGAAAGCAAGACCGGGCAAAAAAACAGCCCGGTCAACTCTGTACTAAATCCGCCCTCCCGATGATGCTTGTCAAAAGTTTGCCACCAACCGCTCGAATTCAACGGGGAGAAGCGGTTCACTTATCACATATCCCTGCAGTTGATCACATCCGCACTGCCTTATTACCGACAATTGGTCTTCCGTTTCAACCCCGTTTGCGACCACTTTCATATTCAGGTTGTGTGTCATGGCAATTACGGCATTGACTACCGCCATATCATCCGGCTCGGACAGCATATTCGTTACAAAACTCTTATCTATTTTCACCCTGTGAGTGTGCATCTTCTTTATCAACTGCATGGAAGATGAGCCACAGCCGAAATTATCAATGGCAAGGGTTACACCCATACCGGTAAACGCCTGCATGATGCGAAGCGAATAATCGGTATCCGCCATGATGGTTTTCTCGGTGACATCGAACTCAAGATGCTGAGGCGTCAGGCCGGTTTCTGTAAGTATCCGGTATGTATTTTCGATGAGATTCGTCTGGTGGAACTGGCGGTTAGAGAGGTTAACGGAGACACTCAACGGATAGCCTTTATCATTCCAGGCCCGCGCCTGATTGCAGGCATTCCGGATCACCCACTCGCCAATCGGTACGATGACGCCGCTATCTTCCGCTATTGCAAGAAATTGATCAGGAGCCATAAGACCCTGTTCAGGGTGCCGCCACCTCAGGAGCGCCTCTGCTCCGATAATGCCGCGTGTATCGCTGCACACCAGCGGTTGAAACAGTAGCTCCAACTCCCCCCTACCCACTGCCGTGCGCAGGAATCCCTCAATATTCTGGCGTTTAATGGTCCGTGAGTTAATCTCGGCGTTATAGAACTGATAGGAATTCTTGCCCGATCTTTTTGCGTCGTACATTGCTATGTCCGCTTTTTTCATCAATTCTTCACAGCTCTCGCCATCATCCGGAAACATACAGACTCCGATGCTGGTGGATGCCTCTACCGGAAAATTATCGAGCATGAACGGTTTTTGGAAAACCCCAAGGATCTTATTCAGCACGATGCCCACGTCATCCGTGTGGGCAAGATCCGGCATAAGCACCGTGAACTCATCCCCGCCGAGGCGGGCCACGGTGTCTGATTCGCGAATGCTAGCCCTTAGCCTCTGGGCAACCTCCTGCAGCAGGCGATCACCACAGCTGTGCCCCAGGGTGTCATTGATCTGCTTAAAGCCGTTGAGATCCAGAAACAGCATGGCCAGCTTGGTCTCGTTACGCCGGGCCTGGGCCACTTCGAGGGAGAGGAAATCCATGAACAGCTGACGATTTGGCAAATCGGTCAGGGTATCGTGGTATGCCTGGTGTTTGATGATCTCTTCCAGCCGTCTGCGCTCTGTTACGTCGCGGGCAATGACCGAATTGCCGGTTATTTTCCCATCTGCATCCCGTATCGGAGATGTTGTTATCGAGACTTGAATCTGACTGCCATCTTTTTTGATGCGAGTCGTTTCAAAATCATTAACCTGGCCGCTACCCAGGATAGTCTGCAGGATCCGGGATCTTTCATCGTAACGTTCAGCGGGAATTATGGTGACGATCTGATTGCCGATGATTTCCCCGGCAGAATATCCGAAAACATTCTCCGCCCCCCTGTTCCAGCTCGTAATGACACCGTCCAGAGATATGCTGAAAATTGCGTCATTCGAGGATTCCACAATCATTGCCATGCGAGCCCTCTCTTCTTCCATCTGTCTGCGTTCGGTCACATCATGGGAGATGCCGACCACCGAGATGAGTTTGCCGGCGTCATCAAGAAGCACTTCTCCCTGGCCGTGTATCGTGCGGATTGTGCCATCCGGATGGACGATGCGGCAGTAATGGCTGTTTATAGACCGGCATTTCTTCAAGGCATTCCGCACCCTTATTTTTACGGCTTCACGATCTTCCGGATGGACCCTCTCCAGAAATCCTTTGTAGGATGCCGGAGCTGATGCCGGCTCAATGCCTAAAATCCGGTACATCTCATCCGACCAGCTCATTTTGCCACTGACAATATCCCATTCCCAGCTGCCAAGATGGGTTATTTTCTGTGCCCTCGCCAGTTGCTGTTCGCGCTTGCGGATTTTCTGCTCCTGCTCACTGACCAGCCGTTTCAAGTTGAGTTCTTCGATTGTATTTCCGATTACGGTGAAGAGATATTCACTGCTGACCGGCTTCAATACGTAATGACGGATGCCGATCTCAATGGCATTTTGAAGATATTTGGGATCATTGTGCGCCGTCACAGCAATAATTACCGTTTCTGTATCGAGCGCCTTGATCTCCCTGGCCATCTGGATACCGTCCATGATCGGCATTTCCATGTCGGCCAGGACAATGTCCGGCCGCAGTTTCCTGAACAACTCCAATCCATTGACGCCGTTTTCAGCGGTAAAAAGTTTAAGGCCCGGATATTTCCTGGCAATGATTCTGCTGAGTAATTTGCGGGCACTTGTTTCGTCCTCAACATAGAGCAGCTTGTACCCGCGCATATCGCTCTGTGACATTTCCATGTCAAACCTCGATGCGGTCATCATTCGTCCTCTGGTTTAAATATTACGGGTAAAATAAGCACATAGCATGCCTATCGCCAACATGCTTATATTACAGGACTTTTATTGCCAGCTGAATAAAAACGACGGTTTTTGTAATTGATTCCGACAGTTGAAGGAGAAAAGATTACACTCTTGATCGGGTGGGCTAGGCATGACGGAGAGTCTTTCCTAGACACAACAACAAGGGGCGACCACTTTGTATCGTGGCCGCCCCTTGTCTTCGGTCAATCGAGGTTATTTATGTTACCAGCGCTCGCTGCCATGGCACGAATTGGCGCATGTGCGAGTTGATGCATTCCATCCGGTTGTTGCTGTAGCCACATTTTTTACCCCGTTGTTATGGGTTGCGGCATTAAAGGAGGTGCTGCTATAGCCTGAACCGTGGCAGGTTGCGCACCCCACACCTTTACTTTTATGCGTGGAATGGTGGCCGGTTGCCGGCGGTATAGCATGACAGCTGCCGCAGACCGGTGCTGGCGCAGGTGTCGGCGTGACCGTTGCCAGGGCGGTTTCAACCGCCGTAATCTGAGCGGATGAAAGCACCGACAACGACCCCATGGATCCTGTGTTGTTGTTAATGGCGGTCTGTATGCGACTGGCAGTTGCTCCCGCTTTGGCGGAACTGGCCAGAGCCCCATGGCACGAAGCGCAGTAGCTGCCGTACAAGGTTGGCCCATCAACTACCGGTGTCGGCGTGGGAACCGGAGCCGGAGTGACCGCTGCCAGTGCCGTTCCAATCGCTGTAATCTGCGCGGACGAAAGCACCGACAACGACCCCATGGATCCTGTGTTGTTGTTAATGGCGGTCTGTATGCGACTGGCTGTTGCTCCTGCCTTGCCGGAACTGGCCAGAGCCCCATGGCACGAAGCGCAGTAGCTGCCGTACAAGGTTGGCCCATCGACTACCGGTGTTGGTGTTGGTGTCGGCGTAGGAGTAGCAGGGGTCAAAACAGTTACCACCGCTTGAACTTCACTTACCGAGAGGGTCAAGAGATATCCCATGCCACCGACGTTGTTTGCAATCGCCGATTGCAGACGAGCAATGGAAATGCCTTTTTTGCCGGATGATGCCAACGAACCGTGGCAACCGGCACAGTTAGCGGAATATAGCGCGGTACCATCAGAGTTTGGTGTGGGTGTGGGTGTGGGTGTGGGTGTCGGCGCAGGTGTCGGTGTCGGCACTGCCGGATTAAGAGCCGTTACAAGCGCCTGTATGTCAGCAGATGACAGCGTTGAGAGAAATCCCATGCCGCCAATATTGCCGCCGATGGCGTTTTGTAAACGTACTGCCGTCATCCCCTTTTTGCCGGTCGTTGACAAACTGCCATGGCAGCCGGCACATTTGGCTGCAAAAAGTGCCGCACCATCAACGGGTACAGTCGTAGAAGGAGCCGGAGAAGGTGTCGGAACCGGAGTGCTTGTTGCCAGATGGTCGGCTATAGCTTGAATATCCGCAGCAGAAAGCCCGTTTAACATATCCATTCCTCCAAGGCCGGAGGCTATTGCGTCTTGAACAGACAGAACTGAAATTCTGCCGATCAGATTCGAGTTGGCACTGTCACCGTGGCAGCCGGCGCATTTGGATGTATACAGAGCGCTCCCTGCTGTTGGCGTAGACGGAGTCATTGATATTCCGCCGCTCATGGAAACCACCATTCCACCAAGCTGGTTGGCTGAAGCATTCAACATCAGCGTATTATTGCCTTTTTGTGTGACAGTTATCCCTCCCGAAGCGACTGAAACGGAAATGGCATCCATAAGCGCATCCAGACCGGTATGATTGGCTATGAACGGGCCGTTAACCAGACTCCCCTTGACAGCAAAAGCGCTCATCAATGGAGCAAACATGGCTTGAACCGCGCTGTCGGAATCAAGCATTTTTTGGGCGATTGCACGGATGTCAGCCGGCTTGTATGCAGCGTAGAGAGTATCAAGATCGTTCCGTTGTGCGGCATAAGCAACCACAATCGTGGTCAGCGGGGTAATGTTGGTCATGCCTGAATCAGTAGCAATGGAATAAAGATGCTGACTATTACTGGTGACTTTGAGGATGAAAGGAGGTTTAAGGTCAGAGACGTTAAACGTGAATGAACCGTCACTTCTGGTTGATTGCTGCCGCTCTATTGGAGTGTCAGAGGAATCTTTTAAAAACACGACCCCTTGAGCAATTGGCGCGCCGCTTGCCGCGACACCGGTTACTTCCTTGGCTGCTGCCGGTTCTGCACCGGCGCCGGAAGCAGGACCGCCGCCGCTACATCCGGCGGCTACAGCTACTACAATATTTAACAACGCGAATAACAACCATTTTACATAACAATTCATATCGTCTCCTTTTGCTTGTTCCCGTTATTACGGGTTCGGTTGAAGAGTGGCGATATTTCGGC
>JANYBN010000048.1 GCA_025360785.1 Geobacter sp. | reverse complement strand
ATCGGGATAGGGATAGCGCAGAGCAAGACTATCAAGAGAAGAGCCGCGCAACTGCCCTACCGCGACCGTATCGCCGCCGACAAAACCGAAAATGGTGTCACTGGAATCATCACTGCCAATCACAAGGGAAATTGTATGGTTCCCTTTTCGCTCGACACAGGCCTTTCCTGAGGTTGTTACAACTTCAAGGCTCCCGGTGAAAAGCCTCACATCAGCACTGGCCGAAAATGGCAGAGACAGAGCAAAACAAATAACGGTTGAAATCTGCAAAACAATTCGCATGAAACCGGCCTTGGAGTGATATAAATACCTGTACAGATTATCATTGTAATCAATTAAATACAATATACATCCAGAGAACTTCACGGCTGTTTTTCCAGATAATCCACATCATCAAAGCAGCCATTACTGTTCAAACCCCGGATGCGATAGTACTTGTCCAGCTCCTCCTCAAACCGTACCCTGTCAATCGGATTAATATCAATACCATCACCACTGCTGCCCGGTTCGGTAAAAAAACGCTCCGGCAGCAGGTCGTCTCCACGCGAAAAGCCATTGGCGCAGTTGTAAAAACGTTCGGTCAGCACTATCCGCCTGCCGATCTCCTTCAGGCGCTGAGGAGAATACGGCACCCCGGTGACGGAGGTTAGTAGTTCCGCATATTCTTCGAGGCTGGCGCCGAAGAAGGCAAACTTGCAGGCTACCAGTGAATCCACTGCGGCGTTGGTATCCTCGGCGATGCTTATAATGCGGGCTTTACCGGAGAATGAAAAACGGTCGGTCGGCACCGGTTTACGAAGGATTTCGTGAGATATCGGATAGGCGCGCAGATGGCATCCACCTCGGTTGCTCGTGCAGTACGCCAGAGCCATACCGTACGCTCCACGTGGGTCGTAAGCTGGTAATTCGAGCGACTTGACGCTCATGGAGAGTTCAGGATGCTCCAGTTTTTCCGACAACCGACGTGAACCAAGCGAGAGTAATTCGCCATCCCCACGACGCAGGGCAATATCGTTCAACAGCCCTGGGATATCCTCTGCGGCTGGAAAGGTTCCTCTGATTTCTCCCCAGGCAGAGAGGGTGGCTGCTGCAGTGATGGTATCCATTCCCAGTTCATTACAGAGGTCATTAGCAGTAATAATCGTATGCAGGGCATCGACATTGTTGAGCGCACCAAAATGGGAAACGGTTTCGTATTCCGGAAGAGGTTTGCCGGCTTTAGATGATTTTTTACATTGAATCGGGCAGCCATAGCAGCCGTCTTTCTTTGCTCCACAGGCATCCTTTATGGTCGGGGCGGAATAATTGGCAGAATGTTCAAAATACGTTTTACGGAAGTTTTCCGTCGGGGCCATACGGCGCTGCGCCATCAGATCGACAAGAACAGGGGTGCCGAATTCAGAAATACCGAGGGGGCCGAATATAACCGGAGAAGCCTTGAACAGCCGCATGATATCCTGCCGGGCATTTTCAAACAGAGCAGGATCGGAAATTACGGTTTTTCCATCTCCATTCACCGTCACCGCTTTAAGATTTTTGCTCCCCATGACAGCGCCCATGCCGCCGCGACCAACCGAATTGCCCTCCCCCATCATGATGTTCGCAAACAGGACACCGTTTTCACCGGCCGGACCGATAGCCGCTACGCTCCCCCGCTCTTTGAGAGCAGCAACTGTTGTCGGGATATCACACCCCCACAGCTGCACAGCCGGTAAAATTTCAATCTTGTCTGGCGCAATCGTCAATATTACCGGCCAGGGACTTCTTCCTGCTATGAACAGCGCATCCACGCCAGCCGCCTTCAGGCGCCATGCGAAGCGGCCTCCCGCAGAACAGTCGTAAATAGTGCCGGTCAATGGCGAACGGGAAACAACTGAAAGACGGGCTGAAGTCGGAGCCGGAGTGCCGCATAACGGCCCGACGGCAAAAATCAGCGGCATGTCGGGATCGAACGGATCAAGTTGATAATAGTCGCGCATCAGCCGCACGCCCAGACCACGACCGCCGAGATACTCCTCCAGCAGTGTACGGGGGATTTGCTCGCTGTGTGATGTCCCGGTTGTAAGGTCAACCTTGAGTATCGTGCCGGTCCATCCGTTCATAGTCGCGTACCGAAGCCCGCAGTAATTACTGCAAGCAATTCCTGAGGAGTTTGAACCAGAGTATCTGCACCGGACAGTTCTTCCAAGCCTCCATAACCCCACGAACATCCAATAGAGGTGATGTTGGCATGTTGGCCTGCCTGAATATCGTTAATGCTGTCACCGATCATAACGCACCGGTTCGGCGCGAACCCAAGCTTATCGACTACTTTCAACAATGGGAGCGAAGATGGTTTTCTCTCCGGATATGTGTCTCCGCCACAAATGCATTCAAACAGGTTATAAATTCCTAAAGTCTGCAGTATCAGCTTACTCAGGTCCTCATTCTTATTCGAAATTACCGCCATCTTTACGTCAAGGGCTGCAAGCTCATTGAGTGTTTCAAGCATGCCGGGATAGAGACGGCTTTTGTCGGCGATATGCTCTCTGTTAAACTCCAGAAACATGGCAAGAGCCCGGTCAATGCAGGCCTCATCGACATCTGGCAGAACCTGCCGCACCAGGTTCCTTGCGCCTTTGCCTACTTTCATGCGCACAGCATCAGCCGTAAGCAACGAATGAGAAAAAGCATCCAGGATATGATTGACGGCCTCGGTCAGATCTTCCAGTGAGTTGACCAGAGTACCGTCAAGGTCAAAGAGAGCTGCCCGAATATTCATAGCGATGTTGATTTTGGGGATGACTTTAGTGGTGCATCAGCTTTAGGAAGAATGATCACCGGCGTTTTAGCGGCGCGGTAGAGAAGGAAGGTCTTACCAAGGATCTGGGCAACCTCTGCCTGGCAGGCTTCGGACAGAGCCTCTGAAGCCTCGTGTTTATCCAGCATGCAGCTTTCAAGGAGTTTCACCTTGATCAACTCATGATGGTCAAGAGCAACATTCGTTTCTGCAATCAGAGCCTTTTCAATTTCTTTTTTGCCGATCTGGATAAGGGGTTTCAGATTGTGCCCGAGGGCTCGCAGGTGTCGTTTCTGTTTTCCGGTCAGCATGAGTTCGTAAGCTCCTGATGATGCAAGGTGAAATAATATCTAGATTCTATACCATAACGGACGAGTCGCTGGCAAATCACAATTTTAATCACTGGTATGTGGAGAGCATCAAAGTTTCGCGAATATGAGATGTACCAGTTTCGATACAAACAGATAATTTCAGCAAAGAGAGGTGCACAAAAAAACCCCTCTGCTGATTTATGTCGGCAGAGGGGTTGAGATTATTTAAAAACAACCTGCATATCAACCGGCCAAATTACCGGCCAAGAATCGCCTTTGAAATACTTTTTGCAACTACTCCCTTAGCAAGTGTAGTGTCTATATTTGCCTTCATATGATTTATCGCAACATTATTAAAGCTACTGCCGCCGCCTTTATCATCTGAACCTGAGAATGCATGCCTCCCCTCCATCACTACACTATTGAATACGGAAAAAATCGGGTTTCCGCGTAACTTGTAGGTAGTACGAGTGACAAGCGGAATTTCAATTTCCAAAATTTCCTTACCACCTAACGCTATTGTTTTGATGGCTGCGGTGGCGGTACCGATGAGTATCTGAGTAGTTTGTGACGAGTTATCAAGATAAATATTTACCGCCGTCGTACTGCCGGCAACAAACTGGGCGTAATAAGACGACCCACTTGAATTTGTATCAATATAAATCCTATTACTGTTGGTGCCAGGAGTGGTTGACGGCGTATAGTAGGCAGGAACTGCAGCCAGTGTGGCAGGTGGTGTGTAACCGCTATAATTATTACTCCAGAGTTTATAGCTATCGGCACGTTCCGTGACGATCATATCATAGCGGACGGAGCCTGCAGGGAACGACGGCGCAGTTTTGAGAATAGGAGGAAAGTCGTTATTGTTCTGCAGACCAAGAGTGCTGGATACGGATTGCCCCGTAACGTTTACTTCCGCTACCTTAATATCAAGCTGTACACCTGTTATAGAATTGGTTACTAGCGCCGTACCATCGGCATTAAATGTCGCCTTGTAGTCCGCAGGCCCATCCGAGGCAAGCACCCAACCAGTTGCTGTTAGCGTGTATTCCTTGCCGGTATTTACCGGAAAGCCGGCTGGAAGAGTGGTCATCCAGGCTTTAGATGCTTTATCATACCAGGCTAGAGTTGTTTCTGTAAGAGAAGCTCCATCTGTTGCAAGACCCATGCGCCTGACACTGTAATAATTGGCGCTGGTTCCGTTGTTATCGCTACGGAACTCATATGTACCGGCCATAAGCACGGTTTTTGTAGTACTTGCGGCAGAAACAACAGCAGTGCCAACAATCCGTCCCTGGCTCCACGAATCGGCTTTTACATCAAATATCCGGGTGTTGAATGTGAAACCTGATTTGCTGGCAGTGACATTTACAGCACTACCGGCGGGAACGTTTTTAATCATATACTTGCCGTTTGTGTCAGTACTTGTTAGCGAAGCATCCCAGGCAGCAGTAGCCGAGCTGAAATAGACAACCGGGTAGGTTGTTGCGCTGTTCTTGTCTGTAGCAGTAACAACAACGCCTCCCATAAAACCGGATACCAAATCAGTGCTGTCCACAACACGAGTCTGGATAACACCTGTCCCAGCCGATGAGCCGAATGTTGCCGTAAATTGATTGGGGAGAATGAGAGCAAATGGACGATTTGAGGAATCGTCATTTTTAGCAAGCGATATTTGGGCAGAATATGAATCCGTGTAATTTGTTTTGCTCATTTTAACAGTAAACGGAGTGTTAGCAGCAATTCCGACCAGTGAATAGGAGCCGTTTGCATCAGTGGTTGTTGTAATTTCAGGGGTGAGGCCGACAGTTGTTACAGTAGCCCCGGCAATACCTGATCCGTTGGCCCAGTCGGTGATCCTTGAGGTGAAAGCAACCGTACCGGCTGCAGGAGCGGTATAGCTGGTAGCTGTTGAAGCAAGGGCAGTTGAAGTTGCACTAGAAGTTACAGTAGCAGCTGCATTCATGACAGAAGCACCAGCAGTATAAGTAAACTGATTTGTTGCGACTGGTGCGGTTGAGGTTCCAGCCATGAAGCTGGTAGTATCAACATTATTAAAAACTGTTGCTGCTACAATATTTACAATGTTGGCAAGATCAATGTTCTCCTGGCTTGCAGTCGCGAGACCGCCAGTTGCATTCATATTGGTAACTGCGGACTGAATTTTGAATTCCAGTACCGCCGGGTTAATTGTTGCAATATCATCAGAGGTTTTTAGATTACCAGCTTCGCCCAACGATCCTATAGCGACATTCATCTTTTTCTCAGCAACAATAACGGTTGTCGTAGAAACTGTGTCAATATTTCTGGTGGTTGCTGTGGAAATTGACCCTTTATCTAGCAGGGCCTTGAGAACCTGAGTTCCGCTTACTACTTTAACCAGGTAATCAGCGGTATCAATGCCATCAAATGAATATGAAAAGGTGCCATTGCCTGTGCTGGTTAGAACTTGAGAAACAACAATTGTTCCATCAAGCTTTTGTAGAGTTACAGTTGCAGTTGCAGGAAGAGCCAAAGCTACCTGTTTGCCAACCTGCTTACCTACAAGGCTGCCCAAAGCGGGAAAAGTTATTGATCCGCTGACGGTAGCCTTTGTAACGGCAGTAGTAGGAGGTGCTGTATTGTCCGCAGCGGGCTTTGAATCACTACTACTTGAGCAGGCGCTCAACATAAAAACGGGCATGAAGCAAAGTGCTAACAGCACCAGCCATTTACATTTACAACATTTATACATAAAATCTACCTCCTTGGGATAGCGTAGAATTAATAATTAATTCTACTTTGCAATCAAATTTATCATGAATAAATAAATGATTTTACATCAGTAAGTCAAGACCTACTTGTCTGTAGGAATTTTAAATATCATTAAATATTGATATTTAAGAGCAGTCTTAAACAAAGTTCTATTATATTTAGAATTTTATATCAAGCCCTATACCGAGTGATTGAGGAGGTGTTCTGGAGTCGCCACGTTGCTGTTCAGGCGATACTGTGAGATATTTGTAGTCAAGCTTCAGTGTGGAATTTGTTCCAAGGAGATAGCTGAAACCAAACTGGGCTGCCACTCCAGTTCTAAGATTCGTCATATCTCCGGTTTTCATATCAGGTTGATACGAGTAAGCGAGGCCTGTACCCATATACGGCATAAAATCCTTCGCGATCTTAAAGCCATATTTTGCTGTAACTACGCCAGGTCTTGGCGCCTTGGCATCAGGTGGAGCTGTGGTCAGACTGTCACCACTCAGAGTAAAACGCTCATAAAGCTCATCAGCAGAACTTGATGATACCAGTAATAGCGCGGAAAAACAAAGAAACAGGTATGCAGTAATGTGTTTTTGTATGGATTTCATTTTGAGAGTTGCAGACAACCTTTCAAGCTGCAGTTTCATATATCAGGCTATTTGTGACGCCCTGGCAAGAGTGCGTTCGTGTAAAATCCTGGCATAGTCGATCTCCCGCATGACTCCCTTTACATCAGCCGGAATATCGCTCTGTTCAAAGAGTCCGGTCAGCTTGGAAGCAGGGTTGAGCTTGCCAGTTGAATAAAGTTTCCATATTTCTCTCCCATAATCTGTAGATATCAACTCGGGAGCGAAACGGCTAAAATAAGCTTTTATGTTTTCAACATCACGTTCGAGCATGCTGCGGGCATTGTTATTACCAGAAGCATTAACCGCCTGTGGAAGATCAATAATTACCAGACCGTCACGACCAACAAGAACATTATACTCCGACAGATCGCCATGGATAATCCCGGCGCACAGCATGAGAACTATATTATTTATTACCTCACTATGATATTCACGGGCCTTCTCCGCTGTCAACCTAAGGTCATTGAGCCGTGGAGCAGCGCTGCCGTCTATATCAACTACGAATTCCATCAGCAAGATACCGTCTGCGTAATCATAAACCTCAGGAACTCGTACACCGGCTTCTGCAAGCGTTCTCAATGCATCCACTTCGGCATTTTTCCAGGCTTCTTCTGTTTCCTTGCGGCCGAATTTTGAATTCTTCTGCATGGCTCGCGACTGACGACTGTTACGCCCCTTTCGCCCTTCCTGATACTGAGCGAACTGGCTGAAACTACGGGTGCGGGCGTCCTTGTACACTTTGGCACAGCAAAGCTCACCCTTTGACTGAACAACATACACATCTGCTTCCTTGCCACTCATCAGTCGGGATACAACCTCATCCACCAAACCGTTGCGGACAAGTATTTCAAAGCATTCCGGAGTTTTCATATTTGATCAACTGTAACTGCCGCGTACTCATAGTGATACATTTTTGATTCCTTTATATAGCGGTTCAACTACATACTGAGAATGAATTACTCGTCAGTCTATCATTACTACACTGATAACGGCAAGAACGATGAACATAAACAAGACATTTTATAAACGCGAAAGGCCTGATGTCTATGCACCAGGCCTTTCGTGTTACCGTTTACATAATATCAGATTCTTAGGCGCTGGCAGCCAGAGCCTTTTCATAACCGATACTGAATGCCTTTTTGTTAAGTTCAATAAATGCCTCTGGAACACTTGAAAGAACTGCCTTTTCGGCGTTTTCACGACTTACCTGGCCGGTCAACGCAACCATTGCCCCGAGGGCAACAATATTGGCTACAATCTCACGACCGACATCGTTCTTGGCGGTATTAATGATCGGGAATGAAATAATCCTGAATTTTCCTGCTGACGGCAGTTTTGTAACGAGATCGGAATCCACCAACAGGATTCCACCGTCTTTCAGGTCATGTGTGTACTTATCACAAGCTTCCTGAGTCATTGCAAGCAAAGCATCTACCGTAGTAGCCTTTGGATAATCAATCGGACCATCTGAAATGATAACTTCCGATTTTGATGAGCCGCCACGCGCTTCCGGGCCGTAGCTTTGCGACTGAACAGCCTGCTTCCCTTCGTAGATCGAAGCGGCTTTGGCCATAATAATCCCGGCGGTGATCAAACCCTGTCCACCTGAACCGGAAAACCTGAGTTCATATCTTGACATGAATATATCGCTCCTTTTCCTGTAATTGTTACTTAGCTGCCTTAGCGCGCTCAATAACCTTGGCGTACTCTTCGATGTACTCCGGTTTAACTTCTTTATAGAGAACACCAGTTAAAACCTTACCCTGTAGTTGTTCCGCAGTCATTTTTTCAGCGGCCTTAACAGGCACAGCAACTTCTTTCAGGCGATTCATCATCTCGATAACCGACTTGTACTTGTTACGACGACCGTAGGTTGTCGGGCAGTCATCAAGGATTTCAACAACCGAGAAGCCTTTGTGTTGGATCGCTTCCACAATAAGCTTGTCGATCTGATTTGCATGAAACGCAGTACCGCGGGCAACAAAAGTTGCACCGGCTCCAATTGCCAGTTTGGCAATATCAAAGCCGGGATCCGGATTACCATAAGGAGTGGTGGATGCCTTGTGTCCGGTAGGCGTGCAGGGGGAGAACTGTCCGCCAGTCATACCGTAAATATAGTTATTCATGATGATGTATGTCATATCGATATTGCGGCGACATGCATGGATAAAGTGATTGCCGCCGATTGCGGTTCCATCGCCGTCACCACCGACCAGAATAACATTCATTTCAGGCTTGGCCATTTTAACACCGGTAGCAAAAGCAGCGGCGCGGCCATGAGCTGTGTGCAGCGTACAGCAATCGATATAGCCGGGAAGACGCGAAGCACAACCGATACCGGAGACAACAGCGGTTTCTTCTTTTTTAAGTTGAAGTGTTTCCATCGCACGGATAAGACCCTTCATTACTATGCCGTGGCCGCAACCAGGACACCAGATGTGGGGCAATTTGCCGGGACGAAGCCATTTATCATAATCAAATGCCATGTTATTTAACCTCCTTAATCTTAGCAAGGATCTGGTCCGGATTGATCGGTTCACCATCAACACGGAAAATCCCGAGTACCGGAACTTTGCCCTGCGCACAACGCTCAAGTTCAAGTGAGCACATTCCCAGGTTCATCTCTGGAATTACGATGCCTTTGACCTTACCGGCCAAAGCCTTGATCTGTTTATCCGGAAATGGCCAGAAAGTCTTGATGCGGAACATACCGGCTTTGATTCCCTGTTCACGGGCAACATTGACTGCGTAACGTGCCGAGCGGGAGGTGGAGCCGTAAGCGACAACAACAACGTCAGCATCATCCAGCAGGTACTCTTCAAATGTGACGATATCGTCAATGTTGGCATCTACCTTCCGAACCTGACGTTCTTCCTCAGCCTGGACGATATCAGCCTTGGTTGTTGGAAAACCGTCTGCCATTTTGTTGAGGCCGGTAACATGGAACTTGTAGCCGGAACCGAAAGCTGCTAACGGCGGAACATCACCGAAGCTGGTATCATACGGTTTGTACTGTTCAGGTGGAACTGTCGGTGTTTTGCGTGGTGTAACCGCTACTTCACCTGGTTCCGGAAAGACTATGCGCTCACGCATGTGAGCAACTATCTCATCTGGCATAACCATAACCGGAGTACGATATTTTTCTGACAGATTAAAAGCACGAATTACTTCGTCATAAGTTTCCTGTACTGATGCAGGAACAAGGCAGATAGCCGGATGGTCACCATGAGTTCCCCACTTGGCACACATAACATCAGACTGCGAGGGACCGGTAGGCATACCGGTTGATGGACCGCCACGCATTACGTTGTACACAACGCAGGGTATTTCGGCAATGCAGCCATAGCCGATCAGTTCCTGCTTAAGAGAAAGACCGGGGCCTGATGTGGAGGTCAGTACTTTGGCTCCAGTCAGTGATGCGCCGAGAATTGCAGCCATAGCGGCAATTTCGTCTTCCATCTGCAAAAATTTTCCGCCGGTCTTGGGTAGTTCGGCAGACAATACTTCAGAAACCTCTGTCGAGGGGGTGATCGGGTAGCCTGCAAAGAAGTTGCAGCCGGCGTATAACGCACCGTGTGCGGCAGCTTCGTTACCCTGGAGAAACGCTACTTTTTTGGACACTGTTCATTTCCTCCTGTAGAATTATTCGGTTATGACTTTGATAGCGAAATCGGGACAGCGCAATTCGCACTGCATGCATTTGATACAGGCCTCAAGATTTTTGACAGAAGCATAGAAACCCTTCATTTCAAGAACCTTGGTGGGACAGAATTCAACACAAATGTGACACCCCTTGCAGTACTTCTCGATAATTTCAATTTTTGGCAATGTTTTTTCCATCTAGAAATGCTCCTTTATTCAGTAATAAAAGGTGGTTAATACAGGATCCTGAATGTAGCAAAAGAAGGGCGTAAACTCCACCCTTCTTTCAGCTACATCCAGAGACCTGGAATCAAGCACTACTTCATGCTGCCAACCAGTTCCTTAACGGCTGCAACAGATTTGTCCATCATTGCCTGCTCTTCGGCATCCAGTTTGAACTGAATGATGCTTTCAACGCCTTTTTCTCCGAGAACAGCTGGAACGCCAACGTAGAAACCGTTAACGCCGAATTCACCCTGCAGGTAGCAGCAGGTTGGCAGAACGCGCTTCTGGTCCTTCAGAATAGACTCTGCCATTGCAATAGCGGATGAAGCCGGGGAGTAAAAAGCTGAACCGGTTTTCAGCAGTGCAACGACTTCACCGCCTGCACCACGGGTACGCTTAACCATGGCTTCCATAACTTCTTTGCCCTTCTCTGCACCGTATTTCTGAGTAAGAAGTTCAGTAACAGGAATACCGTTGACACTTGCATAACGAACCAGAGGCACCATATCATCGCCGTGACCGCCAAGAGTCATGGCAGTAACGTCTTTAACAGACACACCCAGTTCCCATGCGATAAAGCTGGCAAAACGGGCCGAATCGAGTACACCTGCCTGGCCGATAACACGGTTGTAAGGAAAACCGGTAATCTTCTGACAGAGTGTAACCATTGCGTCAAGAGGGTTGGAGATGACAATAATGATCGCGTTAGGAGCATTCGCTTTGATCCCTTCGGCAACCGAAGTCATGATCTTTGAATTAACTTCGATCAGGTCATCACGACTCATACCCGGTTTACGCGGCAGACCTGCAGTAACTATGACAACATCCGAGCCTTTGATGTCTTCGTAGCTGTTGGTGCCCTTCAGGTTTACGTCGTAGCGATCTACCGGACCTACTTCAGCAATGTCGAGCATCTTGCCCTGGGGAAGACCTTCAACAATGTCAAAAAGGACAACATCACCGAGTTCACGCAATGCACAAAGTTGAGCAAGAACGCCGCCGATCTGTCCGCCACCGATAAGTGAAATCTTTTTACGGGCCATACTGTTACCTCCTCTTTTTTTTGTAAAATAAAGCGGGGAGTGGTATCCCTGCCCCTGCTAACAACAAGATGTTACATGTTTTCAATCAGAGCATCAGCAAAACCAGAGCAGGAAAGCAACGTTGCTCCCTGCATCATCCTTTCAAAATCGTACGTTACACGTTTTTGGCCGATAGTTCTGTCAAGCGTTTTGACGATAAGATCGGCCGCTTCCTGCCATCCAAGATATTCAAGCATCATAACACCTGATAGAATGACAGAGCCTGGATTAACTTTATCCAGATTTGCGTACTTAGGTGCTGTACCGTGAGTTGCCTCGAAGATGGCATGTCCGGTTACATAGTTTATGTTAGCACCCGGTGCTATGCCAATGCCGCCAACCTGTGCGGCCAAAGCATCTGAGAGAAAGTCACCTTCCAGATTCATGGTGGCAACAACATCGAATTCTTTAGCACGCGTCAAAACCTGTTGCAGAGATATATCAAAGATAGTGTCTTTAATCATCAGCAACTTCTTCATCTGGCCGTTTCCGTGACTGGGCAGCAGAACAAGAGCAGCTCTAACTTCGTTACGAATGTCATCCTGCTGTTGCGGCGACATCATATCATATCCAGGATCGATCATCTTTGCATTTTCTTCAACACAAAGTGCCGGATTACGATCCTGATTGTTAATAATCCATGACTCTCGTTCGGTTACAACCCTTGAGCGAAATTCGGAAGTGGCCAAGGCATAGCCCCAATCCTTGAATGCACCCTCGGTAAACTTCATTATATTGCCCTTATGGACAATAGTCACTGACTTGCGTTTATGAGCCAGGGCATACTGAATTGCCGCCCGGATCAGCCGTTCTGAACCGTCTCTGGATATAGGCTTGATGCCGATGGAAGAGCTTTCAGGGAAACGAATCTTGCTGACACCCATTTCTTTGATCAGAAAATGTATGATCTTTTCACATTCGGCTGTGCCGGTCATCCATTCAATGCCGGCATAAATGTCTTCACAGTTCTCGCGAAAGATCACCATATCTACATCTTCCGGTTTTTTTACCGGAGTAGGAACCCCCTGAAAATAACGAATCGGACGAAGACAGGTGTACAGGTCCAGCATCTGCCGGAGTGCAACATTCAGCGAACGAATGCCGCCACCAATCGGAGTTGTCAGCGGCCCTTTAATTCCGACCAAAAAGTCCCTGAAAGCCTGAACAGTTTCATCAGGAAGCCAGGCTTTATCGCCCATCTCGTCGCGAAAACGATTAAAAGGTTTTTCGCCTGCATACACTTCCATCCAGCTGATTTTTTTCATGCTGCCGTAGGCTTTTCCTACGGCAGCATCGAAAACACGGACCGAGGCTTTCCAGATATCAACACCGGAACCGTCTCCTTCAATATAGGGAATGATCGGGTTGTTAGGCACCTTCAGCATGCCGTCGTTTCCCATGGTGATCTTTTCCCCGGAAGGGACTGTAACGTAGGTGTATTCCATCTAGATCACTTCGACATTACATAAAATTATAAAAGAGCTTAGAAACACTAACCGGTTAAGCGATAGCGTCGATTATAGCGTTCAATGTAGCACTTGGACGCATGGCTTTTTCCGTTTTTATCGGATCAGGAAGATAATAACCACCCATATCAACAGGTTTACCCTGGGCTCCGATCAGCTCTTCGTTTATCTTTGTCTCGTTTTCCTGAAGCTGTTTGGCTACTTTAACAAAACGTGCCTGCAGATCCTTGTCTTTGGTCTGCTCGGCCAAAGCCTCGGCCCAGTACATTGCGAGGTAAAAGTGGCTGCCTCTGTTGTCTATCTGGCCAACCTTGCGGGCCGGATTCTTGTTGTTATCGAGGAACTTGGTATTGGCCTGATCAAGCGTATCAGCCAGGAGCTGGGCTTTTTCATTTTTGAAGGTAGCGGCCAGATGCTCCAGAGAGACCGCCAGCGCCAGGAATTCGCCAAGTGAATCCCATCTCAGGTACCCTTCCTTTACAAGCTGTTGCACATGCTTGGGCGCCGAGCCACCTGCACCTGTCTCGAAAAGTCCGCCACCAGC
>JANYBN010000017.1 GCA_025360785.1 Geobacter sp. | reverse complement strand
TACCCGGCTGGCAATTCGACGATAAACACAGCTCCATGAGGCATATTATCCCTAATCCGCACAAAACCGCCATGGTCGTTCACAATGCTGCTGACTATGGCCAAGCCGAGTCCGGTCCCGCTTTTTTTGGTTGAAAAATATGGTTCAAACAAGCGCGGCTTGTCATTTGGTGATATCCCAGGCCCATCATCTGCAATGCTTAAGGTCACCATTTTTAGTACATCATCAAAAAATGTAGTTACCATAACAGTACCGTGTTCCGACATCGCAGCGACAGCATTTTCGAGGATATTGATCAGCACCCGTTTGATTTGATCGCGGTCAATCATTAACAACGGCATTCTTGCATCCAGATTCAAGTCGAATTTCACACCACGATGCGCTTCCTGATACAGTGTCAGAGATTCATGTATCAAGCCGTTAAGATCGTTAGGTTCCGGTTGAATAGCGGGCATACGGGCAAAATTAGAAAACTCGTTCACCAGGTTTTTTAAATCATCTACCGATTTGATAATCATCTCGGTGCACTCGTCGAATACCTTCTCATCATCACTAAAGCGTGAAAGATAGCGCTTTCTTAGACGCTGGGCAGAGAGCTGAATCGGAGTTAACGGATTTTTTATTTCATGGGCTATTCTGCGTGCGACTTCACGCCAAGCGGCCATTCGTTGTGCCCTCATCATCTGCGTCAAGTCATCAAGCACGACAACCATTCCCAATATTTCACCGTTTCCGGCGCGCATAAGCGTCAAGTGCAGTTGCAAAGACAGACGACTTCCCAGTACATCCAACGTTACCTGCCGACTGGTGGTTCCATGGTGTGACTTATTGAGTTCACTAATTAATTCGTTAACAATTCCGATGTTTTTGTCTTGAACAACATCCCTGAAATCTTTACCAATAATGTCCACGGCATTAAGACTGAGTAAGCGCTCAGCTGAAGTATTTATTGTTCGCAGTACCCCTTCTCGATCTATCGATATTACACCGGCTGCAACGTTACGCAGTACAATTTCCATATACTTTTGACGTCGCTCTATTTCCTGGTTACTGCGCAGAAGTTCAAGGTTGGATACATTCAGAGCATTCTGTTTGGTCCGCAAATCATCCGTCATGAGATTGAAAGACTGAACTAACATACCGATTTCATCCACTGAATAGGACTCTATACGAACATCAAGATTGCCACCCGCAACGGCATGAGTCGCATCTACAAGCTCCTGAAGCGGTCTGGTCATACTGTTTGCCAGATAAACTCCCATCCAGTACGCAAAAAACACAATCACCATAGCGATTAAAAACAGCGTCATTATATAAGCGGTCCGGATCGGATTTTTCAGTATCTTGAGTTGACGAAATTCATGATACGACTCTGTAATCTCCTTCATTTTATTAACGAGTGAATACGGCACGTAATAATTGACTACAACGACCCCGACAATATCGGACTCGTTCCAGGTCGAACGGATAGGGACAATACCACGAATCAAATCGGCCTTTCCCACCTGGTTTACCTTCGTCAGTTCCTCTCCCGCAAGACCTCGTTTGATGTCTTCTGAAGATGGGTTGGTAAATTCGCCCTTGGGTACAGCTGGGTTTGAGGCCCTGACCAATTCCTCACGCTGGGCAGAATAGACCTCCACCACACCGAGGTTATATTCAATTTGCTTCTGATGGATAAGTTGCTTGAGTTGCGGTAGATTTGCATCGTTAAGCAGTTTTTTGTCTTTTATGAAACTGCTGATCTGTTTGCCGTAATAAAGTGAATTCGATGCCGAACTTTTATAGTACGTCTGGGCGACTTCCAGCGACTCACTCAGAGATGTTTCAACCTGGGTATTGAACCAGTTATGAACAGTGTTGTTAATAAAGCCGGCAGCGGCAAAAAACAGCAGAAGTGTGGGAACAAGCGACAGGGCTACAAATGAAAGAACCAGTTTAGTCCGCAGTTTTTTTGCAAAAGGATTTGAGCGACTTTCAACAAATAGTTTTACAACATTACGACTGATCAGGTACACCAACAGAATAACCAATAGAATGACGACATTGATTACTACAAATATTGCAATATTGCTCCCCAACTTGGCGCCGGCGTTTAGTTGAGTCAGGCTTATTTCAGCCCGTGTCAGAAAAATAATCAGGATGATCGACAAGACGATAATAATTGCTTCACGAAATCTTTTTTTCCGCTCTTCCTGCGAAACTCTCATATTCATACAGCTGGAATCCTTTCCAGTAATTAAAATTATAATAATAGCATGGACAGAAATAGTTTAAAACTCATTGTTGCGTTTTTGCATCAATTGCCGATTGAATTCAAGTATGATATTGTGTTGAACTAATTGTATCTCACAGGAGTTCAATCATGCGCATTCAGGACTCATCCTCAGTTAGGGAACTCGAAAAAAAGACCAAGAGTTCTTCGCCGATGAATAAAATCATGAATTCGTTCTTTGCGGAAGAATTGAGTCATCAAAAAGAAGAAATTGCCTCGTATCAAGATGACGTTGAATCTCTCCGATCAAAAATTGATGCTGCTGGAAACTTGCTGACTACTGAGCCTACTCTTAAAAACTTCAAGCATTTTCGGGAACTATTGAGCAGGCTTGCAAAAAAAGTAAGTGCGGAAGCGTACCGTCTGGATAAATTTGGCGGCACACCGCAGAATCCCCGCTATTTTGAAATAATTACGATAATTAATCGTGAAGCTGATAATCTTTACAATCTTATTGTTAAAGAGAATCGCGACAGCATGGCTGTCACCGCAAAAGTCATTGGCATCAAGGGCTTGGTGGTCGATCTGGTAACATGAGTAAGTAAATTTTTATAAGAATAAGAAGGGGACAAAAATGAGTGAAACAACATTGAATGCAACAGTGCAAAAGGGGCTTAATCTTCTCGATCAGGGAGAGGTCAAGCAAGCCGTTTCTGTATTCGAAGGATATTGGAACAATAACAAGAATGAGCCTGACAGCTGGTTTTATCTTGGTGATGCGCTTGCCGAAGATGGACAACTGGATGACGCTATCGCCCGTTACCGTGATGGACTCAAAATATCTCCCGATGATACTGAAGCTTTGACAACTCTTGGGGACATGTTGTTGGAGGCGGGCGATCACAAAGAATCACTCACCTGTTACAAAAAAGTCCTGGAGATTGGTCCGAAGGATGCTGATGCCCTCGTGAGTATCGGCCTAGTCTACAATAGTCAGGATCGCAGTGATGACGCAATACGTGCATTTCGGCAGGCGCTTGAATTTGAACCGGACAATGTTTTTGCTCTCAATGCCCTTGGTGACGCACTTTACGGCCAGGGAGATGTTGATGGAGCTATCGCAGCCTTCACCAAAGGAGTTGAAATAGATCCGGATGACCCCGCTGCTCATTTTAACCTGGGTGAACTGTACTACGACCTGGAAGAACTTGAAGAAGCAGAAGATTCCTGCCTTGAAGCAGTACGGCTTGATCCAGCTTTCAGTATGGCTTATTTGACACTGGGTGGCATATGTATGGATCAGGATCGAACTGCCGACGCTATTACATATTTTGAAAACTACCTGAAATATGAAAAATCTGCCCAGGCCGTCGATATGATTGGCGAAGTAAAGGCTGTTATCGAAGGTCTCAAAGAAGAGTTAAAGGGATAATAATGTATCAGCAAAAGCCTGTCCTTATTGACTCGCACGCCCATATATACTATCGCGACTATGCCGGCGACTTTGACGATATGTTGAAACGTGCGGAAGATGCCGGGGTATCAGCCATTGTCGTCGTTGGCACCGACATAGAGTCGAGTCGTGAATCAGTCGAACTTGCCGAGAAATATCCGCAACTGTATGCAGCCGTAGGTATTCATCCTCATGACGCCGGTCGGGTGACCGAAGCCTGCTACGGCATTATTAAGACTATGGCACTCTCCAGCAAAAAGGTAGTTGCAATCGGAGAAATCGGTCTCGACTTCTACCGCGATCGTTCGCCCCGCGATGTACAGGAAATTGTTTTTCGCCGTTTTTTGCAAATGGCAGATGATCTGCACAAACCGGTTATAATTCATGATCGCGAAGCTCATGACCGTGTTATGACAATCCTGCGGGAGGAAGTTGTACGTACGGGTGTGCTGCACTGTTTTTCGGGCGATGCAGCCATGGCTTCAGAGGCTACTGCTCTCGGCTTCCATATCTCGATTCCTGGAACTATCACTTACCCTGGCAACCATATCCTGCGTGATGTTTTGCGTACTATTAGTATTGATAGAATGCTCGTTGAGACTGACTGCCCCTACCTGACGCCCGTTCCGCATCGCGGTAAGCGCAACGAACCCGCTTACGTGCGGCTGGCTGCCGAGAAACTTGCTGAAGTCAAAGGATTGACTTTGGATGACGTAGCTCGCATAACTACCAAAAATGCCGGTGATCTGTTCGGAATCAGACTATGGGATCAATCTACGAAGATCGCCTACCGGATTCGCAATTCGTTGTACCTTAATATAACCAACCGCTGTTCAAACCACTGCAGCTTTTGCCCTAAGTTTGATGACTTTACCGTTAAGGGGCACAATTTGATGTTGAACAGTGAACCTTCTTTTGAAGAGGTAATGGCAGCTATAGGACAACCGGGAGAAATTGATGAAGTCGTATTTTGCGGTTTTGGAGAGCCGTTAATCCGGCTTGATCTGGTCAAACAGGTGGCGAATAAGCTCAAGCTGCGTGGTTTCTGTATTCGAATCAACACTGATGGCCAGGCCAATCTGGTACATGGTCGCAATATCCTGCCGGAATTGGCCGGTCTTGTCGACAGTATCTCGGTCAGCCTTAATGCTTCAGATGCCGCAACATACAGCCGAATCTGCAGCACCCCTTTCGGTGAAGCAGGCTTCAGAGAAGTATGCAATTTCATCCATACTGCAACCGGACACATTCCCCAAGTCATAGCCACCGCTGTAACTGTACCGGGTATTGATATCGAAACCTGCCGATCTTTGGCCGAATCACTGGGAGCTGAGTTCAGAGTCAGGGAATATACTGAGGTTGGATAGTGATAACAAAGTTAGTTCGTATATATTTTAAAGTACTTTTGAAAGGATCAATTGCATGAGTTTTAATATGTTATCAGTATCACTTCGTGGAAGCATTATTGTTATAATGGCAGTACAGCTCGTTATGCCGGTCAGAACGGTTTTTGCAGAGTCAGCAAATCCAGGTGTGACAAGCTATGAAATACCCATAAGCGAACTTAAGAAAGTAAAGAAAAAAACTCCGTCAAAACGGGTGGCCAGCGAGTCCAAAAAGAAGAAAAAAAGTGAGGCCAAGGCAGAGGGATCACAACCAGCAGAATCTTCTGCTCTGACCAAAACAACACCTGTTGTGCCGGATAATACCGCTAAAATTGAATCAATCAACAAAACATCTCCGACTACAGCAGAACCGTTGCCTGAATCAGTAAGTACACAAATACATCACTCCCCCTATAGTTTTGTGGTTGCAGACAAGAGCACCGTAATTTTTGCTGTCATTAACAGTAAAACAGATATTCAGGAGGTTAATTACATACTCCACTCTGCTGCACAAACTAAGGTGAAAATGGTAAAAGTGAACGGTACACGTTTCACTTATACAGCGACTCTTCCAAGATTACCGTCAGATACCCCTTCTCTTCGTTATACAATTGTTGCAGTTGATTCTTTGGGTATGGAGACTCGTAGCAAAGAGTTTGTGACACCCTTGGTTTCATCACCTGTTGTGCCAAGCTGGCAGCTTGAAAGTGCCGGTGAAGCTATTTCTGCCGAACAGAAAGACACAAAGAAACCGCTCGAAAAATGAATGTCATCAAAGGTTACCGGTTGAACCAAACCCACCCTCTCCTCGCAGGCTTTCCTTGCTGAACTCCGTTACGGCGCACAGGTCTGCCTGCATCACAGGCACGAACATCATCTGGCAGACTCGTTCACCCGGTTCGATGGTGTAGGGGACCTTGCCGCGATTAACGATCCCGATCCCGATCTCTCCCTGGTAGTCTGAATCGATAACGCCAACGGTATTAGCCAGTACGATACCATGCTTGATGCCCAGTCCGGATCGTGGCACCAGCAGAGCCACCAGGCCTGGATCGTGAATGCTGATGGCAATGCCGCTTGGAATAAGGACGGTTTCACCCGGCTGTACAGTTTTAGGAGTTTCCAGACATGCTCGCAGGTCCAGAGCGGCGGCACCGCTTGTTGCATACGACGGCAGCGGAATTGTTGTTCCGATCAGCGGGTTCATGATTTTGGTTTCAATTTTAGGTCGCTTCATGTAAATTTCCCTGTCTTAGTGATGAATTTTAACGGCACATTTTAACAGAATTGACCTATTGGTTACAAGGAGCGTTTTACCATGAAGCAACGCGTTGTCAGCGGCATGAGACCGAGCGGCAGATTACATATTGGTCATTATCACGGGGTACTTGAAAATTGGATCAGGATGCAGGATTCTTACGACTGTTTCTTTTTCGTGGCTGACTGGCATTCGCTGACAACCGAATATGCCGATACTTCAGGAATTGCTCAGAGTATCCGCGATATGGTGCTGGACTGGGTCGCTTTCGGGCTTGATCCGGCAAAGTGCGTCATCTTCCGCCAGAGCCTGGTTCCGCATCACTCTGAGCTTAATCTGATCCTGTCGATGATTACGCCGGTCTCCTGGCTGGAGCGCTGCCCGACCTACAAGGAGATGCAGGAAAACCTGGAAACCAAAGATCTGTCCACATTCGGCTTCCTCGGCTATCCGGTGCTGATGGCCGCAGACATAATTCTTTACAAGGCCACACGTGTGCCGGTTGGACAGGATCAACTTCCACATCTTGAAATCACCCGTGAAATAGCTCGACGCTTCAACCATCTCTATGATGCGGTATTCCCAGAACCCGAAGCACTGCTGACTGAAACCCCCAAACTTCCCGGTCTGGATGGACGTAAAATGAGCAAGTCGTATAACAACTCGATTTATCTTTCCGATACCGCCGAGGAAACCAGAACAAAGGTTATGTCCATGATGACTGACCCAGCCCGTGTGCGACGAACCGATCCCGGTGAACCGGATGTCTGTGTGGCTTTCAATCTGCACCGTATTTACGTTCCGCAGGAGAAGCTGGAAAAGATAATCCCGGCCTGCCGTAATGCGACCATCGGCTGCGTCGAGTGCAAGAAAATTCTGGCAGCCTGCATGATTGAACGTCTTGCTCCCTTCCGTGCTCGTCGCGATGAGCTTGTGGCCAACCCCGGCTTTGTCGATGAACTGCTGCAGGAGGGTAGCCGGAAGGCTTCCCTGATATCGGATGCGGTGATGACCGAGGTCAGAGCCGTTCTAAAGTTCTAAATGACTGCCGAAGCCCTTAATCGCGAGGAGCTGCCGCTCTTGGACGGTATGCACGAGCAGTACAGCGTCCACCTCGACAAGTTCGACGGGCCGATGGACCTGCTGCTGCATCTGATCAAGAAGAACGAGCTGGATATCTGTGATATTTCAATAGCGGTCATCACCAGGCAGTATCTTGATTTCATTAAATTGATGAAGGATCTTAACCTTGAAGTGGCTGGGGATTTTCTGGTTATGGCTGCAACATTGTTGCAGATCAAGTCCCGTCAGCTACTCCCGCTTGATGATCAGGAAGAGCCGGAAACGGAAGAATCAGATCCGCGCAACGAGCTGGTGCGTCGCCTGCAAGAATATCAACTGTACAAGGAAGCCGGCATGCTGATAGGTGCCAGGGCACTGCTGGGACGTGAGGTTTTTGCACGTACAGCCTCAGAACCGGTTCTCACTGCAGTACAAAACTTGGAAGGGCCGCTGGAGGTAAGCCTGTTTGAGTTGGTGGATGCATTTCGGGTCCTTCTGCTACGGATCCCTGCCGAAAGTTTCCATGATGTTGCTCCGGGAGACTCGCTCAGCATAGCTGACTGTATCAATGAAATTCTTTCTCTGCTTCAGGAGAAGGATACCGTACAGTTTGAAGATCTCGTCAAGGATGAATTTACCCGCGAACGGGTGATTGTCACCTTTCTGGCGATTCTGGAGCTATGCCGTCTCAAGTTGATCCGTATTTTTCAGGGGTATGAGCATGGCTCAATCTGGTTTGTCCCTGCCGTTTCCTCCGACTTGGCAGAGGTGTGATCTCCCATGAGCTCTGAATTATCTGCCATCATAGAAAGTCTCATATTTACCTCTGAATCAGCTATTTCAACCGATCGCATCTGCGAATTACTGGACGAATTCGAGCGGGATGAGATCAAATCAGCGCTAACTGAGATAGTTGCCTGTTTTCAGGGGCGGCCTGGTGGTTTTGAACTGGTTGAAGTGGCAGGCGGCTGGCAGTTTAGAACCCGTCCCGCTTTTCACAGCTATATTACTCGCCAGATAAAAACCAGAACGTCAAAATTTTCACAATCAGCACTTGAGACCCTTGCGATCATCGCCTATCGTCAACCGATTACCCGCGCTGAAGTCGAGCATCTGCGAGGTGTCGATTGTGGTGGTGTTCTTAAGTCTCTACTCGAAAAACATCTGGTACGGATTCTGGGTAAGAAAGATATTCCTGGGCGTCCGTTGATTTATGGTACGTCCAAAGAATTTCTTGATATTTTCGGACTTAAGGATCTAAAAAGTCTACCAACACTAAAAGAAATCCAGTCCCTTGACGAGATCCCGCAGTTTGAGCGTCAAGAGGAGTTACAACTTGAACCGGAGAAGGTGAATCTGGAGGAGAGCCAGTTGCCGCTTGAATAGCGAGAGAAAAAACATGGATGTAAAATCATGTTGTTACTAAACAGGCCTGTTGGCTGAAAAACTGTACGACCTATCAAAGTACAATTTACTTGACACAGCTTGACCAATAATGTTAGAAAACTAGCTTCAATTCCGTTACTTACTCAAGAAAATTTGGAGGTGTAGTTTGGCTCATCATAAGTCTGCAATCAAGAGGATCAAGCAAAGTATAAAGAAAACCGCCCGCAATCGTCATGTGTCATCGACGCTGAAAACATATATCAAACGTGTTCGTGAAGCGGTAGCAGCTAAAGACAAAGACGCTGCTGTAGCGGCACTAAAGCTTGCAATTCCTGTAATAGATTCAACCGCAACAAAAGGTGTAATTCACAATTCAACAGCTTCCCGTAATGTTTCACGCCTGACAAAACTGGTCAATACACTCGGCTAGATCATAATCATTATATAGACAAAAGGGGGGCTGCGTTTTCGCATGCCCCCCTTTTGTCGTTGTAAATTTGACAAACCGCGAATTTCAGGTTCTGAATCACCACTCACCGGTACATATCCCCATGGTCAACCCGTGCAGAAGGGTATACGGCTGGCCGCCTCCGGTTTTTGAAGCAACGTCACACCGATAAAACTCATCAAAAATACGCATCAGATCTCTCCTTGGAAACTTGCGAGCCTGAGCGACAATATCCCCAAGAAAAAAAGCATTTATCGAGATCTCCTTGCCGATATCGGATTGCGATATTTTATTGTCTAGCAACTCCCGGACACGCCACAATTTTCGAAAGTGACTGGTCAGTGCGCCGATCATCATAGGAGCTTCCTCACCGTTTAGAAACAGCGCATCCAGACTTCTGATAGAGTTAGGTACATCGCGCAAACCTAGATATTTTGCCAGTTCAAATGCAGTAAAAGCCTTACTGCTGCTTGCCATGGTGCGGACATCATCAACAGTTATGCGCGACTTGTCGCCGGCGTAAACGATCAGTTTCTCAATTTGCGAGCTTAATTCCTTCAGATTGTTGCCTATCAGTGCGGCCAACAATTCGGCTGCTGGAGCGTCAATAGGCTTTCCATGAACAACGGACTCACTTTGAATAAAACCTGGTAGTTTGTCATCGTAGAACCGCTTATACTCCACCAACACGCCAAGTTTTTTAAACTCCAGAAAAAACTTTTTGCGCTGATCAATCTTGGTACCAGTCAGCAGCAGACAGGTACCAGGCGATGGATTTTTGATATATGGCAGCATTGCCTCAAGAGCATCCGCTTTGAGTTGTTCTGCCCGCTTGACAAGAACAGCTCTGCGCTCTGAAAACATCGGCAGAGTCTGAGCGGAATCGATGATATCAATACCTTTGGATTCATTTCCAAAGTAGACATTGAAATTAAAGTCTTTAAGAGCCGGGTCAACTGCCAGCTCTAGCAGTTTATGAACTGCACGCTCAACCAGAAACTGTTCATCGCCATAAAGAAAGCAGACGGTCGGTACTTTGCCCTGTTTCAGGGATGTTTCGAATTCTTGGGGTGTCATGGTTAGTAGGACTCTTCAATAGCGGAAATGAATTTATGAGCAATAATACGTGCTGCGGCATCAAGAGCCTGTTCTTCTGCATTTCGCTGTAGAGCAAGATCTTTGTTGGCAGGATACTGTTTTACAGCTTGTATCTGTCCTTTCCAAATTGGTAACGTCTGGCTTTTTTTGACTATTTCAAGTTCAACATTCAGTGACAGACTGAATTCACGGGCCTGATCGAGAGCGTTATATGAAACCGCCTTGCTGGAATAGGAAATAACCCGTGCCTTAATAGCAAGATCAGCATTTTTTTCACTACCCGCAGGATTCAGGCCGCGGAGAGCGTAGATCTCTTCATAAAACGCCCTGCGTAGAACCGTTTGAGCCGTTGGACTGATGCTCTCGTTACTGAAGAATGGAACCCAAATATCCTGAGCTGTCCCAAATCGTCCGGACTGGGAGTTAGTCAGGTGGTACCCGCATGCAGTTGCAGAACTCAGTAACAGTCCAAGGGCCACACATCGACACCATGATGAAACAGACATCCTCTACCCCACCACAATATTGACGAGCTTGCCCTGCACACAAATAATCTTACGAACAGTCTGCCCCTCGATGAACTGGGCAACCTTTTCATCTGCCAACGCAAGAGCTTTAAGTTCATCTTCTCCAGTTCCTGCTGAAACTGTGATCTTGGACCGTAATTTGCCGTTGACCTGGACGACTACCAGGAGCTCTTCATCGACTACAGCACTCGGGTCATAGTCGGGCCAGGAGGTTTGAGTCAAAGGTATGGAGTTGCCCAGCAGCTGCCAGAGTTCTTCAGTGATATGAGGAACGAAAGGAGCCATCAGAAGAATGACATTCTGAAGAGCCTCTTTCATAACGGCAGGAAATTGTGGTGATGAAAGTTCTGCAGGCTGTAGAATATTCAGCAGCTCCATTACGGATGCTATCGCTGTATTAAAGTGGAAACGTTCTTCCAGATCTTCACTTACCTTACGGATCGTTTTATGTACCGCTCTGCGCAGGATGCGTTCCTCTGCGGACAAAGAGCCGGGATCGAGGGGGCCGGCGTTTTTAATAACGTCAAGGCGATCATGTACCAGTTTCCATATACGGTTCAAGAAGCGGAAAGAGCCATCTACCCCCTGATCATTCCAGTCCAGGTCTTTTTCAGGTGGTGCCGCAAACAGTGAAAACAGACGGGCTG
>JANYBN010000205.1 GCA_025360785.1 Geobacter sp. | reverse complement strand
ACTGTAAAATGCCATCGTGCAAATCTTGGCTGATCCGCTCGCGTTCCTCGACCGCGGCACGCAGATCACGCTCCCGCTGGCGGAGGGTCTCTTCAATGCGCTTGCGTTCATATCGTCACCGGTGCCGTTGCCAGTGCTCAAAACATCGTAAAATCATGTAATCGTGCGGGACTGGATGTGGCAGATATCGTATTGGAACAGCTGGCGTCATCCCACGCGGTACTTTCCGAAGACGAAAAAGAACTGGGCGTCTGCATGGTCGATATCGGTGGAGGCACGACCGATATTGCTATTTTTGCTGAGGGGGCGATCAAATATACATCGGTTATCTCGCTAGGAGGTAACCAGCTGACGAACGACATCGCCGTCGGGCTTCGTACTCCGTTTGCCGAGGCTGAGAAGATCAAGCAGAAGTATGGCTGCTGTCTGGCTTCACTGGTCGGCAAAGAGGACAAAATCGAGGTTCCGAGCGTCGGCGGGCGCAAACCCCGCGAACTCTCACGCAATGTATTATGCGAAATCCTTGGGCCCCGCATGGAGGAAATTTTCTCTCTCGTCAACCGCGAGATCATCAAGTCAGGTCTGGAAGACGCTATCGCGTCAGGTGTCGTCATCACCGGCGGCTCCAGCATCCTTGAAGGTATACCTGAGCTGGCCGAGCAAATATTCAATCTGCCGGTACGCCGGGGGCTCCCGCAAAAAATCGGCGGCCTGATTGATGTCGTAAAATCTCCGGTATATGCTACAGGAGTAGGTCTGGTTGTTTACGGAAGCCGCAATTCCGGTTCCCGTGAGTTCCCGACCGGCAAACCGGAAGCAAACCTGTTCGGATCGGTTTTCGGCCGGATGAAAAGCTGGTTTCGCGAGTTTTTCTAGCTTTAACCACGTACTGTTTCGCAGCATCAGGCCGCTTACCTTCTCTTCTGGTAAACGGCCTTTTTAATAATAGACAGCTGTCGCCAATCAAAGCTCAGGCACGAAATCTCGTAACACTCTGTTTTTTAAAGGCACCCCATTTTCACAAAAATTATATTATTTTTTCTTTGATTCTTGGCCGATTTGAGGTTACATTTCCAGAAATAAAAAAAATATTTAAGCCATAAAATATAGAGGGGGATATGAATGTTTGAATTTGATGAGACCATTGAGCAGAGCGCCGTTATTAAAGTGATAGGAGTTGGCGGCGGGGGCGGCAATGCGGTCAATACCATGATATCCAGCTCTATACATAAGGTGGATTTTATTGTTGCCAATACCGACGCTCAGTCTCTGCGTACCTCGAAAGCTCCAGTCAAGCTGCAGCTTGGCCGCGAACTGACTAAAGGGCTTGGAGCAGGCTCGAAACCTGAAGTCGGCATGGCAGCGGCGCTTGAAAACAAGGACCAGCTTGTCGAAGCTATAAAAGGTGCCGATCTGGTCTTTATTGCAGCCGGCATGGGCGGCGGTACCGGTACCGGTGCAGCGCCAGTTATCGCCGAAGCGGCTCGCGAAACCGGCGTTCTGACCGTCGGGGTGGTCACTAAGCCTTTCACATACGAAGGAAAAGCACGTTCGGTACTGGCAGAGCAGGGTATTGCAGAACTGAAAAAACATGTTGATTCACTTATTATCATCCCTAATGATCGCCTTATCAGCCAGGCTAGCAAAAACATGTCTCTTTTTGATGCCTTCAAGCCATCAGATGATGTTCTTCGTCAAGCTGTTCAGGGTATTTCCGAACTGATCGGATCTACCGGCATGATGAATCTTGACTTTGCCGATGTTAAAACGGTTATGAGTGTTCGCGGAATGGCCATGATGGGTATTGGCATGGGCAGTGGCGACAATCGCGCAGCTGATGCGGTCAACAACGCCATCTCCAGTCCGTTGCTGGAAGACAATGATATCTCGGGGGCCAAGGGTGTGCTTGTAAACATCACCGGTTCCGGATCCATGACTATGGATGATTACAATACCGTTAATCGTATTGTGCATGAAAAAGTCCATGAAGAAGCTAATATCAAGATAGGTGTTGTCCGTGATGACGAAATGGGCGAAACCATCAAGGTGACTGTCATTGCAACCGGTTTTGGCGATCGTTTTGATGTTGAAAAAGGCCGTGACTTCCGTAAAAACAGCCTGTCTTTGGCTGATAAACATGTTGTAAGTCCAGTATCTCTCGACCGACCGACCTTCCAGCGTGATCGGGATAAAAACGAGAATGTCACGCGAATCCGTCCGGCAGTCTCGTTTGTAGAAGAGGATGAAGACCAGTATGATATTCCGACGTTTTTACGAAAATCTGTAGATTAAAAATTTTGATTACGCAAAAGGGCATGCCGGAAGGCATGCCCTTTTGTACTTACTGCTTTGCAGTAGCCTGTCTGCTCCCATCCTTACCCCCCCCCATAGATTCATTCTGTTCAACAATGAATTCGGAATCCTAATTCCTTACATAACGAGCATTGCAATTAGTGTGATGCAGTATGCTCTTGTCTGAAAACAAATATGTAGACAATCAGTCAACTTTAAGGCATCTTTACAGATCGCATCATATCACTTTACAAGCAATGAGAGGCAACCCAATGGCACAAGCAGAAAAAGGCAACACTGTAACAATTAATTTTACCGGAACACTGGAAGATGGAACGATATTCGACTCGACTCTCGAAGACATGGAATGCAGCGAAGATGAGTGCTGTGACGACGGCTGCGAAGATGGTGAAGAATGCGGCTGTGGCGGTCATGAAAGCGGCCCTATGACTTTCGTTCTGGGAGAAGAAATTCTCTTTCCTGAAATTGATGCGGCAATTGTTGGAATGACGCCTGGCGAGAAAAAAACTGTAAAAATAGCTGCTGCTGACGCTTTCGGTGAGTATGACAAGGAGAAGGTCTTTACCGTACCGCGTAGTGATCTCCCGGAAGATCTCATTCCGGAAGTAGGCGATGAGCTGAGCCTCTCCAACGAAGATGACGAGGAGCTTGAAGTTGTCGTCCTGGAAACAACTGAAGATCAGGTTACGTTTGATGCCAATCATCCCCTCGCAGGTGAAAACGTCACTTTTGAAATTGAGCTGGTAAGCATTCAGTAGATCAAAAACTGTTTTCTTCGATCACTCATAGAAGAACAAAGTTCAACAAAAAAACGGCCTCGCGGCCGTTTTTTTGTTATGCATAATGATTGTAAAGATCAGACACGTCGTGTCGCATGATCGTAATCTGCTGACCCTATAGAACGAGATTAAAAGGTTGGAGAACAAGGAAGGAACAACAAGAAAATTACCGACAGCAGTTGGGAAGTTATGGGAGATTTTTGTTTTCTCCTTGGCAAAATTTATCATGGATGTCCCAGGAGGGGTGTTATAGATAGTGCATGTTTCCGCCATTGAGTCGAGTCATCAGGGAGAGTAATAACCCATAACGTCTAAAGCCGCGCTTGTGCCCAAAGCGCTGCTTCCCGCGGTAAAGTACGCCAGGCGGTTCTCTCAGCGGAAAGTCTTGCAAGCAAAGTACGGTATCCAGCCAGCATAGGCTCATTGGCGCTGTGATGAGGCTGGATGTGAGTCGAGATAACCGCAACCCCCCCCATCTCCCGTATCAGCTGTATTCGCTCGAAAATCCATTCCCAGAATTGGGACGCAGACATATTCAAGCTCAAGCGCATCGAATCCTGTGGCAACGTGATGGGGAGGACTACCATGTTCTCCCGCTTAAAAGGGAAAAGAGTGCAGCAGCCGTTATTGGCGAGCGGATTATTCCTTTGCACATCAGAGTTTGGAACGCTCGTGTCATACAGATAGCCGCAGTGCGAAAGTGCTTGGTACATCGCTGTATTCCGCGATAGCCAAGGTGCGCGATAACCGAATTCGCTGCCGTAAGGAGCCATGATCTTCTTGGCTGCGGAGAATAGTTCCTCAAGGCGCGCGAGTGCCGACCTGGTGATGTTGGCATCGTGCGAGAATCCATGAATCCCTATCTCATGGCCCCTCTTTGACAGCGCCTCCAAGTTCTTTCCAGCCCGTTGCGACCATCGCACAGAGGTCGGGACACAATACCAGGCAGAGCGGAATCCACATTCTTCCTCGGCCGCAAGATAAGATTCCAACCATTTCTCCCCCTCAGCGGTTTCCAATCCCCAGGCAGTATCAACATCGTGTGTCAATAGAATGGCGTAATTTTTTTTATCTGGCCAGCCGCCAAATGCTCGGTCAGCCCAAAATGCGAGGAGATCGCCTGATATATCCAACGGATAAGCGGGGAATTTAGGCATTGCCTCCAAGTCGAGGGGATGGCTCAAAAGCCGATAGGCAATGCCGATCAGAGGCATCGGTAATTTTGTATAGTCGAATGGAAGGTATGTGGTAATTGAATCTTTCAGTGAGCTTCCCTGGTAGCGTTCAAAGCGGATCGCATCCAAGCTCGCATCGATATCAAAGAAAAATTCCTTGCGGCCATCGCTATTTATTACGGCAATAGGGAAACTTTTCTGGCTCCCCTCTTGCCGGGCCGTTGCCACAATATGCGCATAGTCGACCGAGCCGTCGGTCGTTCGGACAGACACCAGCGGAGTGATCAAAGGCTGATCGGGAAAGCCCTGAGGAAGAAATCGCTTGTCCGTAGTTATGACATATCGCTTCATGGGGAATGGCACTCAGATTTTGCGGATGACATAGAAGATGCGGATAGCGCTGAAACGGCGTAAGGTGCGCGAACCACCTATAATCCCCTGCACCTTCTTCCCCGCCGCGACAAGCGCCTTGCCTGCAAAGTAAGGGGCGCAGGAATAGAAATCGACCTCTTCGATCTTCATCCCGAAAGGCTCAAATAAAGAGCGCATCTGAAAAGGGAATATCTTGTAGATCGTCCTTTCAAAAAGACGTCCTTTGATGGCGAACATGATGGGCCACAGGGGCTGGTGCGGATTCATCTCCGAAAGGATGAGTTTCCCCCCTTTCTTCAACACGCGCGCTATATTCCTTGCGGCTTCGCGTTTATCCGGGACAAGATAAAAAGTGTTGTTCCCGATGACCCGGTCAAAGGAACCATCCGGAAAGGGGAGTTGCTCGGTCGCGCAACAGAAAGCATTGAGCGCGGGATTTCTGGCTGTGTTGATGGAGAGCATTTCAAGCGACGCATCGGTAACGACCAGAGATTTAGCCATCTGGCGGAGAGTGTTTGACACAAATCCGGTGCCGGCGCCGATTTCCAAGACATCCATCTGGGGAGCTACATGCTGTTCGATCTTTTTTTCAAAATCTCGCAGGAAATGCTGTGCCCCTGCCAAAGCCACGTGATGGGTCCGATCGTATACTTCGGCCACATCACGGTAATATTGCTGGGGAGTTCCCTTGCTGGTTCGATACTGGTCCCTCTGTTTCCTGTTGAAGAGCAGAGGAATCCCATTAACGACCGGATAGTCTTCCTTGCAGTCAGGGCAGCGGCAGTATTCCCCGTTCTTTTGGAGCGGCTGGCCGCAGTCAGGGCAGATGAGATTCACGGTGTTGTGGGCGGATCAATGATTTTTCCCATGGGTCAGTTCCCACCCCTGACTGGTCTTATTCCCCAGGCTGCCATCAACTGGCAGCTGGAAAGGGCCGGCCTGCAGGACCTGATATCGGGTCCGCTTCTTGAACAGGTACAGGTGGTAGTTTCTGTCAAAGCGTTTTCTCAACCACCACCAGTAGTTCTTTACGTAGGTCCTCGCGTCAACATCCCTTATTGCGGTGCCGACGTCGAGGAAGGTGAGAAAAAGCCTGAAAGGTGCCATCCAGAAGATCTTGTAGGCCTTAGTGGCGATCAGGGCTTTTCTGGCCCAGCGCGGGAGGAACATCATCAGGCGAAGCATCACCCGATAGCCGAGAAGCTGTTTCAGCCGCTCCGGCATGTGGGCAACTGATCCCATGGCCATGTAATTGTCATGCAAGCCCTGCTCCAGACGGTCCAGTTCATGTCTGTTTAGATCGCCGGCATTGATACCGTGCTGAATAAGATCAGTCCCGGGCATATATTGTACTATGAAGGGAGCAACGCGGTAGCAGTGCCGCAGTCCGGAGAGTAGTTCAAGCGCAGCATCGAGCTCTCGTTCAATAGACGCTTTCGACTCTTCATCAGAGAGCGCGACAATACTTCCATCGGGAAGAACTCTGGGAAGCCTGGGCAGGCCGAGAATATAATCAAGGGCGTAAGGTTGACCGACTTTTTCGAGAATCTGCAGAGCTCGTAAAAAGTCTTCATTTGACTCTTGCCTGTTCAATACTTTTTTTCTAATTTCCTCATCCCAGCATTCCAGGCCCATTTGGACGGCAAAGCAGCCTGCCTCCTTCATCGCACGCACTGCTGGTTCCGTAATCAGGAGAGGATGGCCGAAACAGCGGAAAGGGAGCCCTATTTCCTTTTTATAACGTGTGAAGAATTCCACTGCCCATTGTTCTTTGATATACATCACTGGCTGGCGGAAATCGATCCACTTCGAATGATATTTTTCAACGTGCGATTTTATTTCTTGGATAAGAGAACCCACAGTCCTTTCCCTTGCTCTTTGCCCGTTGAGTTGATCAGCTTCATTGCCAAGAAAGGAAAGGGAACAATAACTGCATTTATACGGACAACCTCGGGAGGGGCATGTGAGGTAGGAATAGTGCAACGGGATATGTGGGGCGAAGAGATCCTTGTCGATGGTCGGCAGTGCATCAATATCAGAAATGAGCGGCCGTGTTTCATTTTTGATCAATGTGCCGTCAGCAAGACGGAACCAGAGGTTTTTTATGGAGTAATCAATCCTTCCTGCATCGATGCTGTCGCAGAGTTCGAGTAATGCATAATCGCCTTCTCCCCTGCAGATGATGTCAACTGTGGGGTCATCCCGAAGCAGCACCTGCTCCGACGCGGAATAGGGGTGGATGCCGCCAAATATTACCGGAACTCGATAATACTTCTTGATTTCTGCGGCCAGAGCATGCATTTCCTGATATTGAATAGCGAGGACATTAAACGCAACAAGGTCTGGTTTGAGCTCGATGATCTTCTGCAGTACCAAGTCTTTCTGATCCAGCAGCCGTGCCAGCCACGTAATGGATAAATAATTCTTATCGTCAAACAGTGCCTGATCATAGACAAGTTCGACCTCATGACCGTGGGATTTAAGCATAGCCGATAATGCCTGGAGAGAGATGTTTTCCCATCCTATTGCAACAAATACACATCTCATGCCAGGCGCTCCCTAACGTCGCTTTTCCACAATCGTACTGTTATATCAACTGCAGTTTGGCACTGCTCTCGTACCACTTTAGTAATAAATCTGAAAATCAGAGTATTTTTGACGACGACATCTTATTAAAAAACCTGTTGTTTTAAATAGTTAGTGATATGACGATTTACACTAAATCGAAATTATTCTGATACGCCATAAGCGTATTAATCATAAGTGCTGCTACAGTCATTCTTCCGACACCACCAGGTACCGGTGTTATCCAGGAACATTTTTTGCTGACATTTTCAAAATCAACATCACCGACAAGTTTGCCGTTTTCAAGACGATTGATGCCGACATCGATCATTACGACCCCTTTTTTAACCATATCCTCGGTAATAAATCCGGGAATGCCGACCGCCACGACAATAATATCAGCCCGCCGTGTTTCATCCACCAACAGTTCTCTTGGTGTCTCAATATGTGCAAGGGTGACCGTGGCATTGCCGATTTCAAAATTGTTGGAAAGCATGATAGAAATCGGTTTGCCGACGATGTTGGAGCGTCCGATTACAACGCAATGCTTTCCCTTGACGGGAATCTCGTAAAATTGAAGCAGTTTGCAGATGCCATAGGCGGTGGCAGGCCTGAACGCCTTTTGTCCCAAAGTCATGCGGCCAAAATTGGTCGGATGAAAACCGTCAATATCCTTTTCCGGGTCAATTGCGTTGATAATGTTTTGCGGGTTGATATGCTTTGGCACCGGTAGCTGTACGATCAGGCCATCAGTGGCATGATCGGCATTGATCTCGGCAATCTTTTCAAGCAGGTCGGTCTCGGTAATACTCTCCGGAAAACGGAGCAGTGCACTTTCAAATCCGGCACTTTGACATGATTTTATCTTCGATTTTACGTATGATTCGCTGGGCGCATGCTCCCCGACCAGTATCACGGTCATGTGAGGTTTACGTAAGCCTGACTCGACATATCCGACAACCCGTTTGGATATGTCCGCTACCAGACTTTCAGCACATACTTTGCCATCCAATAACTTCATGGTGCTAGATTCCTTAGTAAGTTAGAAGATTTATTCTGCGTTTTAACTTCGTTAATGCACTTATCCCGTTTGACAGGGCTGGTTTATGCTGTCCGCTTGGTGACTTCGATCAAATGATAGCCGAACTGGGTCTGTACCGGTCCGAGAACTTTTCCGACTTCGCCGGAGAACACGACGGTGTCGAATTCTTTTACCATCTGACCTGGACCGAATTCACCCAGAGCACCACCATCTTTACCGGAAGGGCATTGCGAATTCTCGCGGGCGCATGCCGCAAAATCTTCCCCTGCTTCGATCTTTGTTTTCAGCGCTTCACATGCTTCTTTGGTTGCCACCAGAATGTGGCGGGCAGATGCTTTTGCCATTCTAAACTCCTTTGTTTTGGTTTGCTGGGATTTTCCCGCTGATATTTACTCGGATGTCTTTTTGACACTAATACCGTTTTTAGTCAATATGTCAATCCGGCTGCTTACCCGGCAAAAAGGTTGTTCTGTCATGACACTTCAAGTGCCGGCTCACTCAGCGCTGCAAGCTGTTCCCGCAATTCAAGAATATGTTCCCCCCAGTAACGGGTGGTGTTAAACCAGAAAAAGGTGTGCGGAAACAGCGGGTCCTGCCAGCGTCGTGCCAGCCAGGCACTGTAATGCAGCATGCGCAGCGTCCGTAGCGGTTCAATCAGGCGCAACTCCCGGGGATCGAAATTATTGAACTCCCGATATCCCTCCAGAAGCGAATCAAGTTGCGCCAACTGCCGGGGACGTTCCCCGGAAAACATCATCCAGAGGTCCTGCACGGCAGGCGCCATGCGCGCGTCATCAAAGTCTACGAAATGGGGAGCGTTGTCGCGCCAGAGAATATTTCCGGCATGACAGTCTCCATGGGTCCGGATGATCCGAACCGGCCCGACTTCGGCCAAAATAGTGTCGATGGTCTCTAATAACTGCCCGGTCACGGCGGTGTAACTGGCCCGATACTCAGCGGGGATAAAGCGTTCTTCAATCAGGCTTACACTGTTAGTGCCGAAACTCTGCCGGTCAAGCGTCGGGCGATGTGCAAACGGCTTGACCGCACCGGTGCCGTGAATCCGCCCGAGCAGCCGCCCCAGAATTTTCAGGTTATCGAGATTGTCGAACTCCGGCGCATGCCCTCCCTGCCTTGGATACAGGGCAAAGTGAAATCCGTCGTACTGCAATAGGCTCTCGCCCTCAGCATTCCTGAGTGGCGCAACAATAGGGAGTTCATGCTCGACAAGCTCAAAGCAAAAATCGTGTTCTTCCCGAATCTGCTGTTCGCTCCAGCGTCCCGGACGGTAGAATTTAGCGATCAGCGGTTGTGCTTCATCGATACCAACCTGATAGACACGGTTCTCATAGCTGTTAAGTGCAAAAATGCGACTGTCACAGGTGTAATCCTGGCTTTCTACGGCGTCCATAACAAAGGTGGGGGTAAGTCGCTGAAAAGGATGGTGGCTCTCGGTCATCGTATAAGTCCTGTTGTACTGATTGTCACTAGTGCATATATAATGATCCTATTTTACCGGTGGTGCTAGGTTATTGTACGTTTGTATGCTAAATTTGTACCGGCAGTATGAATTCGCCATTACATCCCGGCACCTCCAGTCGGGATAATTCATTAGAGAAAACGGAACTGCATCCCATGAACAGTTTCACGCCTAACGGCCTGATAGTGGCCCACCACGGAATCTCAGTTGAAGTCTTGTTCGACAACGGCCAGCGCAGAATGGTGCGGGTCAAGCGCAACTCCGGGCATGTTGTCGGCGACAACGTCGTTGTCACAGGCGAGGTTTTGAAGCGTTTGCTGCGCCGTACAGAGCTTAAGCGGCGTGATGCCAGAGGAGGTATACATCTGGTTGGTGCGAACCTGGATGTCCTCGGGATCGTGGTCGCACCGCTGTCACCGGGGGGGTTTATCGATCGGGCAATTGTTGCCGCGCAATCGGCGCAGTTACAACCTTTTTTGGTGGTCAATAAATGTGATCTTGATGGCACGGCAGAACTGCTGGTGGAACTGAGAAGGGTTTATGGCGGGTCTGTGCCGATATTTCCGATCAGTGCCGCTGAGCGGAGCGGTCTTGCTCCTTTGGAGGATTTTTTGAGCGAAGGGCATCGCGGCGCTTTTGTCGGTACGACCGGCGTTGGCAAGAGTTCACTGCTCAATGCCCTTTGTCCGGAGATAGATCTTAAAGTCGGAACCCTCAGTGAATACAAGGGGATGGGGCGGCATACCACTACCGTTTCCACCCTGCACGCCCTTTCAGGAGGTGGCGAACTGGTGGACACCCCCGGTTTCCGCGATTTCGGTCTGGTTGACATAACGGTCGAAGAGCTGGCCGAATACTTCCCCGGCTTTGAAGGTCACCGTGAAATCCCCTGCAAATTTCGCAACTGCCGGCACCGCACCGAACCCGGCTGTGGTGTACTCACGCTTGTCGAACAGGGGCGTATTCCGGCAGAACGGTACTCAACCTACATGGAAATACTTAAAGAGGTGGAGGGCCTGCAGGCTGTCGCCCGCAGCAGAGACTGGAAAAACTAATCGTATCAATCCGCCCTTACGTGAGACCGTTATGATCAAAACCACCTATGTTATCGGCCACCGCAACCCGGACACCGACTCTATCGCTTCCGCCATCGGATACGCCGCACTGAAACAGCGACAAGGTGATAGTTCCGTCATCGCCGCCATGACCGGCGCTCCCAATCCCCAGACCCGCTATATCCTCGATCGTCTTGAAATTCCCGACCCGCTTTTCCTGGCGGATGTACATCCCAAAGTACGCGACACCCTGAAGCGGCAGCCGGTGACGGTTGATCGGCGTGCTTCTGCCTACGAGGCGCTTGAATTGTTTAACAAAAGCGGTGTCCGGGTGCTACCGGTAGTCGATGATGAGTACAGACCGTGCGGCATACTATCACTGTTGCGACTGTCGGAAAGCTATCTGCTTCCCAGTCAGGATAAGCTCCGTCAGGTTACTACTACCCTGTCGAATCTGGCCAGGACCCTCGCAGCCCACTTTGTAACCACCCACGGCGATGACACACCGGTTACCCTGAACCTGTTCATCGGCGCGATGCTGGAGGAATCCTTCAGCAGCAGCATTGACGGCTATAACCCTCGCGAACTCCTGATCATGACCGGCAATCGCCGCACTATCCAGTTGGCCGCCATTGAACGCGGCGTGCGGGTACTCGTGGTTACCGGCGGGCACCAGTTGGAGGGAGGTCTGCTTGAACTGGCTCAAAAGCAAGATGTAACTGTGCTGCTGACGCCCAACGATACCGCAACGGCCGCCTGGCTGGCCCGTCTATCCACACCGGTATCTTGCCTTGCTGAAGAGGAGTTTGCGGCCATCGGTGTCGATAAATCACTGGTGGTCCTGCGTCAAAAACTGCTGGCTGCAAATGTTTCGGCTGTGTTGGCGCTGGAAGGCGATGACACGCTTGCCGGCGTTGCTACCAAATCTTCGCTCCTGGCTCCGCTCCCCTACAACCTTATTCTGGTGGATCACAACGAACTCGGGCAGGCGGTGCCTGGTGCCGAACTGGTAGAGATTGCCGAAGTCATAGACCACCACAAACTCGGCAACAACCATTCAAACAGTCCGATCTCCTTTGTCACCTCACCGGTCGGCAGTACCTGTACCCTGGTGGCCCGTCGCTACCGCGAATGCGGCATCGAGCCTGACCGGCAGATTGCCGCGCTGCTGCTGTCCGGGATACTTTCGGATACGGTTATCCTCAAATCGCCCACCACAACAGATACCGATCATCAGATGGCTGTCTGGCTGGAGGTGTGTTCCGGGTTAGTCTCTGCTGATTTCGGCCGTGATATATTTGCCGCCAGCAGTTCACTGAAAAACTATGGCTCGGTTGCTCGGGTTGTTGCCGCGGATTTCAAGCTCTTTACGCATGAAAAATACAGCATCGGGCTCGGGCAGGTCGAGGTGATGGGTTTCGAAGAGTTCTACGGTATGAAAGAAGAATTGCTTTCCGTTCTGGCGGAGGTCAAACGTCGCGATAATCTATTCATAGCCGGGCTGATGGTAACCGACATAACCACTGAGACAACACTTTTTCTGGTGGAAGGGCATACCCGCATAGCTCACGTCATGGAATATCCGCAACTGGAGCCGCATCTGTATGAATTGAAGAACGTCATGTCACGCAAAAAGCAGATGGTGCCGCATCTGCTGAAGATTCTGTCCAAGGTCTGAGAAAGTGTAATTACTAAGAAGCAGATCTCCTCTTGAAAATAAGCACAAACAGTTCAGATGATGGCCGGTGATTTTCTGCATCCTTGTCCCAAAAATAATTTGTTTCATAAAAGCTTACCAGCTCCACCACTCCAACCTGTTGATAATATTGACCCAGATAATTATTGATCCACGCCATAAACGGGATAGCGACACCACCCCGAATCAACCATGATGTTTCGATCTGGACAAAAACAACGTACTCAGGTGTAGAGGTTTGAATTTCGCGCATCATTTCCTGCTGCATTTTCAAAGTATACTGCTGTTGTTTTACCAGCGGATACATAAACAGAAAATCAGTGGCAGAAGGTCTGTCTGCATAAAAATATATCTGTGGTTCAGAACCAAAGACAGCTATCGGAGTGCCTGGGGCGCTGTTGTCCTTGATATACCTGGCAATTTCCAGAGATTCAGGGAAAGGATTCGAGCCATAGATTGTCCTGCTGACTAAATAAGGGCTGAGAGTGAAGAGATAATCAAAGCGATTGTAAAAAGTAAAGAGAGTCGCTGTGAGAAATAAAAGAAGTACGGTATTGCGAGCGTTTTTTATGCCGAGAAGTGGGGCTGTAATGCTCGGAAGAGATTCAAATACCAGTCCGGATAGGAGTGATAAAGATGGCAGCATAAGAACAAAATAATGCGGATAGAACGAAAGCCCTGGAAGGGTTGCAAGGGTTGAGATAAACAGGAATGAAGCAAAAAACCAGCGACTGCGCAACCGTCTTCCTGCAACAAACAAAATACATAAACCAATCAGCGGCAATATCCAAAAAAAAGCCACATTCAGCGACATGTCCCTAAAATGGTTATACAGAGGTAGCAGTTCAACAGATAACTCCCCACTTGCATAATCAATCGAGCGAGTAACTGTCCAGAACCAGAACTCTTTAAATACGGCATTCACATACATGTAAAGACAAGCGGCGGCATAAGGGATAGCAAAGCCGGCAATAAGAACGAGAAGCCGGAGTAGTATTGTCTTGATCCGTTTTTTCTGTTTGAAAGCATCTCCGGCAACTAGACAGATGGCAAACAGGCAGAAGAATGCACCATGCTGCTTCATGAGCACCGAAATACCGAGACAGATGCCGCTTATAAATATATATCTTCTGCTGTCTTTTTCAATACCACTCAAAAGGGCTATAATGCCTGCCAGAACAAACAGGATCACGAAATGGGTGGCATGGGCAAAGACACCAAGTGTAGACTGACTGACGGAAAGGATGGCATAAGAACCTGCGGCAACCGCAGCTGCCTCCACTGATAGCATCCGGCGCGCCAGGATGTACATAAACAGAATGCTGATCACATTAATCACCAACAGCCCGGTATGAATCCCTGCGGAGTTTTCTCCAAACAGAAACATGATGCCCGCATAAGCAAAATGTATCCCAGGCAGAATTTTCATGTCACCGCTATGATACGGAGGCACACCGTGCAGTAACTGCTGGCCGATATAGGCAAAGCCACCTTCGTCACGTTCTAGCGGCACGTCAAGTAAGCGGATGCGACAGTATATTGCGGCGCTTATTAATAAAAACGAAATGACAAAGCTGCCATAATGAAAAATCTTGTTGTTTGATGATTCCACTGGTTGTGACGGTAAAATTGTCACAACACAGTCGACGTTACCATCGTTAATATTATTCTTATTATGTTTGATTTTTATCATTGTAGGACCTTTCTGTTTAAATAAAAGTAGCCCATGGAAACAAAACATGACGGGACAACAACATTCATCAATATAATGACGTGCCTACACGCTACATCATATCCGGATGTCAAAGTGACAGATTTAGATAGTAACAAACTTAAATATGTTCGGAATTATGACTGTTTGAAAGACGGTGAGGAGATGGATGGTGGAGCGCGGCTGTTAGGGGGGGCAGCCAAATTTAGTGGAGATTTGAGGGAGAATAATGTTGGCGAGAGTATGCCTTGAACAACTACAGGAGTGATTGCTTCAAAAATCGAAGTAAGATGTATAGGTTGATTCTTATGTTGCTCTGTCTTGATTGAGTTGGCGGGTGTTTTGGAAAGCTGTTTGAGCACTGCACGCGGACGAGACTTCGGCTTGGAATGCTTTTCGAGAAAGGAAATTCTCATTCCAAGAAATGTGAGAAAAAAAACAGCAAATGCCGTGACGGCTATGGCTATTGATCTGTGCCGAATCATATGAGGGTGATAGGATACTCCTTATCGCATGGTGTTTCAAGTATTCCAACCATGTCATTATGAAGTCCCGGAATACCCGGAATATTTGCAACTGGAGCCGCATCCCAAAAAGCAGATGGTGCTGCATCTGTTGACAAGATCTACGCCAGAGCTGCTCTAATCGCTCACAACGTATTTTTCTGTCTGCGACATATCTCCGTATAAAGCCCACCTTGCTGAAACAATTCTGCCGGGGGGCCATGCTCGGCAATAGCCCCCGATTTCAGTACGATGATCCGGTCGCAATCGCGGAAAGCAGAGACTCTCTGCGATACGATCAGAACGGTCCGTCCGGTGTAGAATTTACCCAGTTCGTTGAGGATCTCCTCTTCGCGCCCTGCATCAACCGCTGAAAGCGGATCATCAAGTAAAAGGATCGCCGGATTCCCGGCAACGGCCCTGGCGATAGCAAGTCGTTGTTTCTGCCCGCCGGAAAGAGTCACACCTTTTTCGCCTACCTGAGTCTCAAATTTGTCGGGGAAAGATTCCACATCCTCGGCAAAACCGGCCTGACCAGCTGCCTTTGTTATGTCGTTCGTTTGATAGTCGCCCGTCATTCCGTAACTGATATTGTCGGCAACGGTTCTTGAAAACAGGAAAGTTTCCTGTGGTACGTATCCGATCAGGCGGCGCAGGCTGGCTGTCGTTATCATGTTGATGTCGCGTCCGTCGACAAACAGCATCCCGGCTGAGACCGGGAGCAGTCTCGAAATCAGGCGCAACAGAGTCGTTTTGCCGCAGCCGACCTCTCCGGTGATCCCCACTGTTTCTCCTGCCCGGATATTGAAAGAAATCCCATTGATAACGTCGGTGTCGCCATAGCTGAAACTGAGATTGCGCGCTTCGATGCCTTGTTCCAGGGTGCCGATTGCTTGTGCGTCCGGGTGATCAACCACCGTTGGCTCGGCTCCAAGTATTTCTGCCAGGCGTGACATGGACGCCGCTCCCCGTTGCGCGAGGGTCAGTATCCAGCCCAGTACCGCTGTCGGCCAGACCAGCATGGCCAGATAGCCGCCGAAGGCCACGAAATCACCCAGAGTTATGGTGCCGGCTATGACAAGTTGCCCGCCCATGTATAGCACTATGAGCGTTCCTGACCCGGTGGCCGCCGCCATGACCGGGATAATAATGCCGCGCAGTCGCGCTAGTCGTAGATTATGCTTGAGATAACGCCCGGCTGTTTTTCCGAACTCTTCCTGGAAATATTCTTCACGGCAGTAGGACTTGATCAGCCTTATTGCGGAAACTGTTTCTTCGGCATGGCTTGAAAGATGTGCCAGTTCCTCTTGAGCTTTAAGTGAATGATGAAAAAGACGATGACTGACTTTTTTGATGATCAATACCATCAAAGGGAAAGGGAAGATTGCCCAGAATGTGAGCCAGGGATGAATGCGAATCATCATGGTTACGGCTGCGGTATAAACCAGCACCGTATTTATTGCACTCATTGAGCCGAAGCCGGTCAGCATCCGGACGTTAGTCAGATCATTGGAAAAGCGGGAAAGAATGTCCCCGCTGCGGCTGCTGGAAAAATAGCCGATATCAAGCCTGGTCAGGCGTTGAAACATGTCGTTGCGGATGCGGAATTCGATGATGCGGGCAGCATTCAGGATTAGTGTTCGGGAAAATATGCGGGTGATGCAGTTCAAAACTGCCAAAACCACTATTATCATGGCGCAGGCGGCCGGAGAGAAGCGTGCTCCTAATGGATGCTGGAGCGCCTCAATCGCCAATTTCATGAACCAGGGGATTAACAACGCAAAGGCGTTGGTAAAAAGGAGAAACGCCGCTCCTCCGGCATATCGCCAGCGGAGCGAGGTCAAATAGGGAATAAGTCGGGCAAGGTCTTTAATTATGGACATCCTGTCTGTGAGAGAATTGAGGGGCCTAAAACTGTTATCCGGATCTGAGCTCTAAGGCAGGTCATAGCAAAATTTATTGTCGAAAGCTATTGAATTGATCACCTCACGCAGATGTCATTGCGCAGATAAGGAAAAGGGTTGACAAACGCCGCCTTTTTTTAATATACCTACCGATAGGTAAAGTCCTCCAGAGAATGAGCCCCATGAAAAATCTAACTCCACTTACAATTCCGCCACCCGATGCACGTGAACGCCTTATGGCAGCAGCTCTTGATCAGTTCGCCCTTCGAGGATATGCCGCTACCTCGGTTCGCGAGCTTTGTGAGGCCGCAGGCGTTACCAAACCGGTGCTCTACTATTATTTCAAAAGCAAAGAGGGGTTGTATCTGCAGCTGATGGAAGAAACCTCCGCTATGCTTGAAGCCATGCTTGCAGAGTTTACCCGTTTACCCGGGACTGTTCGGGAGCGACTGGGACATTTCTGCACAGGGATTTTGGATAGTTGCATTCAACTGCTTCCACTCGTCAAGCTGATTTACTCCATTCATTACGGTACACCGCAGGGGGCGCCGTCATTCAATCTGGAGCAGAATTACGATAGAATGCTGGATGCTATAAAAGCACTGGTCGAAGAGGGTATCGCTCAGGGCGAAATCAGGGCCGGAAATGTACAGGATATCGTATGGACGATCATGGCCTGCCTCAGTATGGCTATCGAGGAACAGTTGTGCCATAGCAACCCGCGTATTGACGTTTCAACTATGTCGCGCATGCTGGATCTCGTTTTTAACGGTATCGCGACGGCCTGATAAAATAGTATTCATTCACAGTTATGTACAATGTTGTCCACTTGACAAGGAGCTTGAAATGAAACAGATGGCGGCAATTATTTTTTTGGTGACGGTACTTTTAAGCATGACCGCCTGTGGCAAGAGCGATGCAAAGAAAAGTGTCGAGCAGGTTTCCAAGCCGCCGGTGGCCGTGGAGGTGCGGGTAGCGGCGGCTTCAAGCCTGTCGGATGGTATCGAGGTGACCGGCAGTCTGGAGCCTAAGTTCTCGGTGGACGTAAAAACCCAGATTCCGGGTCTCGTCAAACAGGTCATGGTGTCGGAATGGGTCCACGTAAAGAAAGGTCAGCCGCTGGTGCGCATCGATGTCGCAGAAACCGAGGCACAAGTCAAACGTGCCGAGGCGGGCATTGTCTCTGCCAAAGCGAATCTGACTCAGTCACAGGTGGCGGCCAACCGTGCCGAGCGTGAACTGGCACGTGTCCTCAAGCTGAAAGAATCCGGCTTGGCCACCCAGCAGGCTCTTGACGATGCCCGCAGTGAAACGGAGGCGGCCAAGGCCAGGGTCGGGGTGGCAGCGGCGCAGATTCATGTTGCTGAAGAAGAGCTGCGTCAAGGGGTGGTCCGTCAGGCAAAAGGTCTGGTTGTGTCGCCGATCGACGGTGTAGTTGCCCTGCGTGATGTCAACGTTGGTGATCTGGCGAGTGACGCCGCAGCGGCCAAGCCGATTTTCCGGATCGTAGACAATCGCCTGCTCAATCTGACCGTGACGGTTTCGTCTGTCGATTCGGGTCGCATCAAAGTCGGACAATTGCTGGAGTTTACGGTTGATTCACAGCCGGGCCGCACTTTTGCCGGCAAGGTGATGTATATCAACCCCGAGCTTTCTTCAGCAGATCGATCGCTAAAAGTTATCGCAGAAGTTAAAAATGTGCCGGAAAGTCTTAAAGGGGGCCTTTTTGCCAAAGGGCGTATTGTCACCGGTACCCGCTCACAGGTGCTGCAGGTGTCGCGCAGTGCGGTTGGTGCTTTTGATACCCAGGCGAAGAGGGGCAACCTGTTTGTCGTCGAAAACGGCGCGGTTCGCAAGCGGGAGATCGTCAGCGGCGCCGTCAGCGGTGATCTGGTAGAGGTCGCGTCGGGGCTTAAAGCCGGTGAACAGTATGTTGTCCGGGGCGGGTTCAATCTGAAAGATGGCGACAAGGTTGCGGTAGCAGTCTCAAAATAAGATCAAACCGGAAAGCAAAAGCATTTTCACGCAGATAAAGTCTGATAACTTCGGATAAAGGCGGTTTAAACCCTCATCCCGGTATAATCAGATTCTATCCGGAATCATCAGCGTGAAACTTTTTTTGACCTAAATCAGTCTACAAGGAAATCTGTATGATTCTCTCAAATACTTCCATTAAGCGTCCGATTTTTGCCTCGGTCATGGTTCTGGCCCTGGTAATCCTCGGCATTTTTTCTTATCGCCGGCTTTCGGTCGAGATGTTTCCCAATGTCGAATTTCCGATCGTCTCGGTTGTCACCACCTTTTCCGGAGCTTCGCCGGAAACTGTCGAGCGGGAAGTTTCCAAGCGCATCGAGGAGGCGGTCAACCAGATCGCCGGGGTAAAGCATGTTTTCTCCACCTCTCGTGAGGGCGTGTCGACGGTGGTAATCGAGTTCCGTCTTGAGGAGAAGGTCAACGATTGCGCTCAGGAGGTCCGGGCCAAGATTTCGTCGATTCGAGGCACCCTGCCTGAAGCCATCGACGAGTCGATCATTCAGAAACTGGACTTTAATGCCGCGCCCATTGCGGCGCTGGCGGTTGAATCGACAACTTTGTCACCGAGAGAGCTGACGACACTGGTCGAAAAAAAGATCAAGAAGCGCTTCGAGAGTGTTGCCGGAGTCGGCAAGGTGGATATGGTCGGCGGGCAGAAGCGCGAGGTCAATGTGGATCTCGATCCGGCCCGGCTGGATGCGCTCAAGCTGGGGGTTAACGATGTCGTTGCCGGTATTCGTTCCGAAAACACCAACACGCCGCTCGGACGGATAACCAGAGGTACGGCGGAATACCCGCTGCGGATAGAAGGGAAGCCTGACCGGGCCGATCAGTATCGCCAGATGACCGTGGCCCAGAGAAACGGCCGCCCGATTACTCTGGGAGAAGTGGCGCAGATCAGTGACGGTATCGAGGAGAAACGCAAACTGGCGCTGGTGAATGGCAAACCGGCCATCGGTCTGGATATTTACAAACAGTCGGGCGGCAACCAGGTTGAACTGGTAGATACGGTCAAGAAGGTTATGGCCAAGGTGCAAAAAGAGCTGCCTCCCGGAGTCACCCTTTCACTGGTGCGCGACGGTTCGATCATGACGCGTGAATCGTTGGCCGACGTCAAGGAAACCCTGCTTATCGGCGGCATCCTCACGGTGCTGATTGTATTCTGTTTCATCAACTCGTGGCGTTCGACGGTCATTACCGGGGTAACACTCCCCATTTCGGTCATATCCTCGTTCATAGTTATGAATGCGCTCGGCATGACATTAAACGTAATGACCCTGATGGCTCTGTCACTGGCCATCGGCATGCTGATTGACGACGCCATCGTGGTGCGGGAAAATATTGTCCGCCATCTGGAGATGGGTAAGGATCACATGGAGGCGGCCCGGTTCGGCACGTCGGAGATCGGCTTGGCGGTCTTCGCCACTTCGATGTCGATCATTGCCGTGTTTATACCCGTCGCGTTCATGAAGGGGATCGTTGGCAGGTTCTTCTACCAGTTCGGCATCAGTGTCGCCTTTGCCGTGCTGGTGTCGCTGTTCGTGTCGTTCACGCTTGATCCGATGCTCTCCTCCCGTTGGAATGATCCTTCGATTCATCTGCAGGGGAAGCGCGTCGGGATTGCCCGCTATCTGGAAAAATTCAATTTATGGTTTGACCGAAGCGCCGACAAATACCGAGGCGCCATCGCCTGGGCTCTCGATCATCGCAAGAGTGTCGTGGCGCTTGCCCTGCTGGCTTTTGTCGCTGGGATCATGATTTTCGGCTCCCTGGAATCATCATTTATGGCCCCGGAGGACAAAGGTGAGTTTCAGGTTTCCTTCAAAACTGCACCGGACGCCTCTGTAGCTGAAACCGAAGACAGGATGAAGGTCGTGCTGGCGGCTGTTAATGCGGCACCGGAAGTTGATCACACCTACTCCACTATCGGTGCCGGCGACAGCGGCACGGTGCGTGACGGTCTGTTGTATGTGAAACTGAAGGAGCGAAAGTCCCGGACTAAAAACCAGTTTCTGCTGCAGCGGGAGGTGCGTGAACGCCTGCATAAAGTCGCGGGGATTACCTTCTCTATCGAAGAGGTCGGGCAGATCGGCGGCGCGCAGAAACCGCTCAACGTCAACTTGAAGGGTGACGATTTAACAATTCTCAAGCAGTTGGGGGCACGGCTGAAAGAGGAACTCTACAAAGTGCCCGGTATCGTCGATCTTTCCATGACGCTGGAGAACGACATCCCGGAATACCGTATGCGGGTTGATCGGGACAAGGCGCTGTCCGCCGGAGTCACCACAAGTAATATCGTCGGCGCAATCGGCCGTCTGGTGGGTGGTGAAGCAATTTCAACTTTTGAGGACGAAGATGGTGATGCGGTCAACCTGCGGGTACGTCTTCCGGCGCACCTCAGGCAGAACGCAGGACAGGTGCTGGATCTGAACGTCTCCGTGCCGGATGGCAGCGGCGGCGTCAAGCTGATACCTGTTTCCAGTCTGACCAGCACGGTGGTGGCCGCTTCGCCGACCGAGATAAACCGGCGCGATCTCGCCCGTCAGGTAACCGTCAGCGCCAATCTTGACCGCCTGCCGGTCGGCACCGCCGCCAAGTACGTTGAGGCCGCCTCAAAGCGGATTAATATGCCCCCCGGCTACTCCGTTAACCTTTCCGGTGAAGCTGAAGACATGGCCGAATCATTTGGCTACATGGGGGAATCGCTGCTGCTGGCGGTACTTTTCGTCTACCTGATTCTGGCCGCGCAGTTTGAATCGTTCTTCGAACCGCTCGCTATCATGTTTTCCTTGCCGCTCTCCATCGTCGGCATGGCCGGTATGCTCAAGATTACCGGCGACACGATCAACATCATGTCGCTGATCGGCCTGATCATGCTGATGGGGTTGGTGACCAAGAATGCCATTCTGCTGGTCGATTACGCCAAGGTGCTCCAGCGCCGTGATGGTATGAACCGCCGCGATGCGGTCATTCTGGCCGGTCGCACCCGTCTGCGGCCGATCATTATGACGACCCTGGCGATGATTTTCGGCATGATGCCGCTCTTCTTCGCCCTCGGCGCCGGTGCCGAAGGGCGTGCCCCTATGGCCCGCGCCGTCGTTGGCGGGCTGCTGACTTCTACCATGCTGACACTGCTGGTGGTGCCGGTCATGTACACCTTGATGGATGATCTGGGGAACTGGCTGAAGCAGCGGTGGAAAGGGCATAATGCCTGAAATTCCCACAATTTTTTTCGATTCATTCGGCGGGAGCAGTTTCGCATCTTCCTGGCATTTCGGTGGCTATGTCAAAACCGTTGTCGCCATGCAGAACGCAGAAGTGCTCGATGTTCTGAGCCAAGTGGAACAGGCCGCTGCAGTCGGTCTGTATGCCGCCGGTTTTGTCGCATACGAAGCGGCCTCAGCGCTTAATCCGGATCTGCCCGCTTTCCCCCCGGTCGAGGGGCTGCCGCTGGCCTGGTTCGCCATCTTTCGGGAGCGACACGAAGTTGCTGCCGGTGCAGGGCTTACGACTTCTGCCGCCGATGTTGCTCTTGAACCACTGAAAAGTCTTGAAGAGTATAACGGTGACGTCGGGCGTATCCGCGACTATATCGCTGCAGGCGATTGTTATCAGGTCAATCACACCTTCCCGTTAAATGGAACCTACACAGGGGATCTACAGGGACTTTATTCACGGATTTGCACTGCACAGCGGGCTCCGTTCTGTGTGTATCTTGACATCGGTCGCTTCAAAATCCTCTCCGCTTCGCCGGAGCTGTTCTTTGCTCTGAAGGATGGCGTCATTACGACCCGTCCGATGAAGGGGACCGCCTGCCGTGGCCGCTGGGCAGGGGAAGATCTTGCCGCAATCGAACAGTTGCGGAACAGCCCAAAGGAGAGGGCCGAGAACCTGATGATCGTGGACCTGTTGCGCAACGATCTCGGCATCATCGCCGAGACCGGTTCCGTAACCGTAGACGCTCTGTTCGAGGTGGAAACATATCCTACCATTCACCAGATGAGCTCCGCCGTATCCGCGAAACTTAAGACCGGCACCTCCTTGACGGACCTCTTTCGAGCTCTGTTCCCGTGCGGTTCGGTGACCGGGGCCCCCAAACGGCGCAGCATGGAGATAATAACCGGGCTTGAAAACGCACCACGCGGAATCTATTGTGGAGCGATCGGCTGCGTTGCCCCCGGCGGCGAGGCGCTCTTTTCAGTGGCGATCCGCACATTGTTTCATGATAAACACACCAATATGCTGACAATGGGGGTCGGCAGCGCCGTCACCTGGGATTCGGAAGCGGCGGCGGAATATGCCGAGTGTTTGAGCAAAGGTGCGTTTGTCAATCAGCCGGAACATGAATTCAGGTTGATTGAATCGCTGAGGCTGGATAACGGTGTCTACACTCTTTTAGATAGGCATGTTGCGCGACTGACCGTTTCTGCAGGATACTTCGGTTTTGTCTTTAACCAGGAGCAGATAAAACGAACACTTGAACATCATGCCGCATCGACCCCGGGACTTTGCAAGGTTCGTCTGCTTCTGTCATCCGACGGCAACGTCGAGATCTCATCAGAATTGCTGCAGGAGAGTACCATCGCATTACGTGTCGCAGTCAGCACCATGAGGGTTGGTTCTAATGACAGGATGCGTTTTCATAAAACAACGCGTCGTGAAGAGCTTGATACCGCCCGCTCAACACGTCCCGACTGTGACGAAGTGCTGTTGATCAATGAGCATGGCCAGTTGACCGAGGGGAGCTATCATAATCTTGTGATAAAACTGGATGGTCAACTAGTAACACCTTCGCTGGAGTGCGGCCTGTTGCCGGGGGTGCTGCGGGAAGAGCTGCTTGAAAATGGCGAAATCTCGGAACGAATCCTGTATCCTGATGACCTTGGACGAGCCGAAGAGTTGTGGCTGATTAACTCGGTGCGCGGCAGGCGTCCCGCGATACTGGCTCATACTGCAGTAATATTCCCGATAAGGAGCGTATATTATGAAGAAGCTCAAGCAACTGTTTGCAGTGATGTTGGTGTCATGCGGATTGGCCGGCTGCTTTCAGGTTGACCAGGTTATTACCCTGTTGCCGGATGGCAGCGGCACTGTTGAGGAAACCTTTATGGTCAGCTGCAAGATCGCCGAATCTATGGCAGTTTTTGCCGGAGGTATCAGTGACCAACCGGGAACTGCCGACACCGAAAAACCCAAAAAAAATGGGCAAAGTTTCTTCAAGGACGCCGATATTAAAAAACGGGCTGAAGGCTACGGGCCGGGTGTAAAGCTGGTCAAAATGGAGCGCATTGCCAACAAACAGTTTGAAGGTTACAAGGCGGTATACTCATTCAGAGACATCAACAAGTTACGACTTGATCAGAAAAATCCTGGGATGCCGGAACAGTCGGGCAAGGAAAGCGATGCCGCGCCGAAAGGAACCGAATTTGTATTTACGCCCGGCAAAACCGCAAAGCTGCTGGTGAAACAACAGAAAAAGAAGGTTGCCGCCGGCGAGGAAGCTTCTGAAACGGCTCCGCTGGCCAAGGAATCAGGCGCTGAGGAGCTGGCAATGGTGCGTCAGATGTTCGACGGCTTGCGTATATCGACTAAGCTGGTCATAAAAGGGAAAGTTATTGATTCGAATGCTACCCATCGGACCGATTCCACGATTACTCTGGCTGAGATTGACTTTGGGAAGCTGCTCGATAAACCGGAACTGCTGGCCAAAATAGCCGCAGTGCAGCCTGGTGACCAGGCTGCAGCAATGGAAATGCTTACGAAGTTTCCCGGTATGAAAATCGATATGAACGACGAGCTGCGAGTCAGCTTCCGGTAGCAATGTTAAATTTCTACGATTCCGTTTGAAGCAAAAGTTTCCTCTGGAGGATATTGTTGTGGGTAAGATATTTTTGTTTGTGATGTTGATGTTGTTACCGGCTGTTGCCGGTGCAAAAACTCTGACTCTGGATCAGGTTATTTCTATTGCGATGGAGAAAAACCGCGACATCGAAAAGGCGCGCGAGTATGCAATTTATGTCCAGGGGAAATATGTTGAGGAGCGCGCTGCCGCGCTGCCGCAATTGTCTCTTAACGGCACTGTTTTGCTCTCAAAGGACGAAAGCCAGCAAATAGCCGGATTTCCAGTCCAGCGTCAGTTTGGCCGGGCGGTAGATCTGACGCTATCTCAGCCGCTTTATACCTGGGGAAAATTGAATGCCGCCATTCGTGCCGCCGAGGTTGGGTTGAAAACAGCTGATGAGCAACTGCGGCTGTATCGGCAGGCAGCCTACCGGGATGTGACCGTTGCGTATTACGACATTCTGCTCGCAAAAGACCAGCAGCGCCTGGCGCAGGAAAATCAGGCGCAGAAACAGCGGCATCTGGATGAAGCCACGCGTAAATTCAGTGCGGGAGTAGCGACGGATTATGACGTGCTGGCGGCTGAGGTGGCGTCAGAAAATACCGTACCGGAGGTTATTCGTTCCGAAAACAATGTTCGAATGGCACGTGAACGGCTCCGCTTTCTGCTTGCTTTGGGGGCCGAGGAGGTCGATGTGAAAGGGGCTCTGGAAGCTCCGACAAAGGATCGCCCTCTGCCATCTAATTACGATGAAGCTGTTCTTATTGCCGGAAAACGTCGTCCTGAGTTGTCTGACCTTCGTTTGCGTATCGGTATCTATGACGAATTGGTAACGATTGCCAATGCGGAAAACAAACCGCGGCTTGATTTTAAAGGGAGTGCCGGCTGGCACTGGGCAAGTCTGAATGATCCCGCTCCGGCTCTGGAAGCCGACGGCGCGGCGTGGAATGTCGGCTTCTACCTGACGTTCCCGTTTTTTGACGGCCTCCGGACGAGCGGTAAGGTCGTACAGGCAAGAAGCGATCTGAAAACAAAACAGATTGAAGAGGCCAAGTTGCTGGATGCTATCGCTCTGGAAGTCCGCCAGGCTGAATTCTCCTGGGTGGAGGCCGCCAAGATTTTTACTGCACTTACCGGTACGGTAAAGCAGGCCGAGCGGCTTGTCCAGATGGCGGAAAAGGGGTATGAATTCGGGGTGAAAATAAGACTCGAAGTCGATGATGCCCAACTGAACTTACTTCAGGCCAAGAGTAATCTGGCAAAAGCACAGCGCGACTACCGCGTGGCTCAGGTCAATTATCTCTGGGCTATCGGGGTGGTGGGGGAGTAGATAAAACTCCGAGGAATTGAAACCTCATATATATTGTTTTTTTTTGATAAACCAGCCACTGGAGACGGCCTGTCTGCCTGAGACGCCTTCAACAGTATTCCCAATATGGAGCATAGTGGCGAATATATCGGGAAGGAACTGGATATTGCCATGATCCATGCGTCTTCAAGACGTCCCTGCCGTCGGAATATTGATTTACCAATCGAATCGGCCCCACCCATTAAGAGTGTTACTGTCAATAAACAATAAAACAGCAAATTAAAATTGTTGATTATCATGTATACATTATGATAGACAGTCTGATGTTTTTTGAAATACTTCATAAGCGGTTAGTCATGCTGATATTGTTTGCATTTGTGCAGCACCAAATCAAAGGAGGTAGTAAAATGAAAAAAATGTTCAGGTATTTGGTCCCCGTTGCCCTGCTTGCCCTCACTCTCGTGATGGCCGGTTGTGGAGATGAAACAACCACTAGTCAAGCAGCACCAAACAACGAATTCAGTAAAAGCGGCACCTATCAGGGTGCACTTATGGACGCCGTTACCGGAAAGCGTATTGCCGATCCAAAAGTTAAGATCGTAATGGTTCGTGGTGCTGATACCGTTACAGTATCCAGGTATGTTTCTGATGCTACAGATATCGTGGCAGGAGAATTCGCTTTTACCGGCGTACCTATCGCTGCCACTGGTGGAGATATTACCTACCGGGTGGTCGTTGTGGCCCCGGGCTATCAACGGTTTGAGGCCGAAGTCCCAGCTACAATTGCCGGAATCAATGGCAACACTATTGATTCCATTTACAATTTTATCGCTAATATTTACCTGTTTCCAGAAGGCGCTACTGCAGCTGACTACACCGTAAAAGTACGTTACAATGGCACAGCAGTACCTGGCGCTACCGTTCAGCTTATTCAGAATATGAATAGTGCTCTTACTGCTCAGGTTGGCGCCAATGTACCTGACAATCGTCTTAACCCATCTAACGGCCTTCTGCCGGTTCTCACCGCAACCGCTGATGCGAACGGTAATGCCGTATTTGCCGGTACCTCCCTTGTTCTCGGCGGCTCATACACTCCGGTTGTCCTGCCAGCTGTAAACGGCGGCCTTCAGCTAGCTACTAAATTTGGAAACACGTTCAATGAAGGCGTGGCAGGAACAAGTGGTGTCAGCCAGACCATTACGCCACAACTCGCAGCTCTTGCCGCTAACACCAGCGGCCTCTACATCGCTTCGGTTGACAATACCAATACCAGTGGCGTCCTGCGCAGCACTGGCGTGCTCACCATCACTTTCAGTCGTGCGGTTGAGTTAAGCAATTCCGCAACAGCCAATGTGACTACCGGTGCCGCAGCGCCGTTTACTGGTGACGTCATATTCGGCTACTTTGCTACTTTATCAGGTAATCCTTCCACTGCAGGGTTGACTGCGTCGATCAATCTCCCGGCCCTCGACAGTGTGGCCAACGCATCTATCAAACCTGTCGCAGCAGTGTTGTCAGCCGACGGCTTGACCCTGACCTTGACACCTAACCTCAAGACCCTTTCCGCTGCTACCGACTTCGACCTGGCAGTAGCCTATTCTGCAGGTGTTGCTGCTGCTGGAATTTCCTATGTCGAACCGACCATCAACATCAAGGGTGCTCCGGAGGCTAAATTCACACTCTTTGGTGCAGCCGGCAGTACTCAGCTGACAAAGGCTGATGGAACCACAATAAATGCAATCGCTAATCCGAAAGTCAATATGATCGGACCACGTCCGTAATCGGATGAGTAATGAGTAGCAGGGTGGGCAGATAGTCTGCCACCTCTTCAATCCAAGCCTTCGGGGTTTCAAAGCCCCGAAGGCTTTTTTTATCCGTATATTTTCACGAGTGGAACGTTATGTGTTGAAAATCGAATTAGTTTTCTGAGGATTTACAATCCTTTTGACTCATGTTGTGCTGCGTGATACTTTAGACTATTATTTTACTTTCGGAGGAACCAAATGAGCATTGTTGTTGTCGGCACCGTGGCGTTTGATACAGTTGAAACCCCATTCGGAAGGGGCGATAACGTACTTGGCGGCTCTGCAACCTATTTTTCCACCTCGGCCAGCTTTTTTACCGATGTGTCTCTGGTTGCGGTTGTAGGAGAAGATTTTCCGGAAGAACATGTCAGTTTTCTGCAGAGCCGGAACATCGATACCACAGGTTTGCAGCGCATCCCGGGCAAGACATT
>JANYBN010000137.1 GCA_025360785.1 Geobacter sp. | reverse complement strand
ATCTCGATGACTGCAACACCAACCGGCAATTGCGCCGGCATATCAGAAAGTGCACTGATTTGTGTTATACCTGTTGTGGAATATACCGCACCACTCTTCAATGTTATGCTGGAGCCGATCTCTAATCCATCTTTGTCTAAGAATTTAATGGCAAACGAACCAAATTTCTGTGACAAATCAGAGAAGCTGATCCCCATGTCGATGAATGTAAACGTCTTGCAGGTTGATCCTCCTTCCGCTTTGATGACTACGGGAGAGGCCGAAACATCCGAATAAAAGGTATTGATTGCAGTACGTGGCACCTTGGAGCTGTCGTTTACGCTGTACCATGCGGCAAAATCGTCGTTGACAACTTTAAATTTGTCACCCAACCTGGCATAACCTGTGCCTGGTCCCAGGCTGTCGTTTGCTCCGAGGCCACCAAAATCGTAAACTCCATCAGTCGTACCAGTAGTCATGACAGCCCATGCATGATTGTGGAAAACAACAGCAAACAGCGCCATGACAAACACAATACTGATCAATCTTCTGAACATCTGTAATATCTCCCTTTTCATAACAGGAACGCCTTCAAAATCAACAACCCACAAATCCCCTCTAAAACGCCCTATTTGAACGCATACCACGCACCAAGCAGAACATTATGACTGCCGTAATCCGCTTTGACATCGGCAAACTTAAATGCTGTTGTCCCAAGATATTTGTAGGTTGCCTCAACAGTGATTTTTTTCGTCAGCTCATAGCCAAAACCTAAACCGCCCTGATAGGCCAATTGAGAGTTGTTTGCTGAATTAACGAGTGTTGCGCCTTGATACGAAATATTACCGATGGATGCCCTAGCAAGGCCGGCTCCAGCAGTTATAATTACATTTACCGGCACATCGTTTATTCTTAAATCAGTATTTTCAAAATAGGTATTCAGCATATAATTTTTCACCGTTATAGTGCCACTCATGTTCACACTCTGTCCCTGTGAATTCTTCATGCTCGATAAGTCACTGGATCTATAGCCTATTTCAGCATCCACCCGGATTCTTTCAACATTCCAGCCATAAAACGTATTGAAAGCAACCCCGGCCGTCCCCCCGGCCATATAACCGGGATTAAAAACCGTATCAAGCGATCCGCTGGAATCTGATAATTTACTGACCGATGTCAATGCTGTCCCCAGAGTTGCGCCGATATATGGATAAATATCATTTTCAATAGCCCAAGCCGGTGATGATAGCGATATCAGTAAGCAGCAGGTAAGGAACATTTTTGACACTGTAAATCTCCACGAAACATGTAGTTGAAAGTGCTGGTACTCATGCAATTAATCATCAGCAACGGGGCGACATAAGGTCCACTGGTTTAATATGATGGTTGCCATATATTCCATCTAAAGTAACACATAGTTACTCCATAAAAAAATCAAAAAAATGGGTAACCACGGTGGGTTACCCATATCTAACGAGAAAATTTTGTAGTTGTATCAGCGCTGAGAAGCTTCCAGCGCCTGTTCAATATCCGCAATAATGTCATCCACACCTTCAATCCCGATAGAAAGCCGGATAAAATCTGCCGTCACGCCGGAAGCTACCTGCTCTTCAGGACTCAATTCCTAATCGTAAACTGGCTATCATTAGCTTGAAATCCCATGGATGCATGGAGGCTGGAATCTTGATCAGTCCAGGGAAGCATCCTCCAAGCGGATCTACCCAGCCTTTAAGATTAAGATCCGTGGTTTCGATCTCTTGAAGTTCAATCTCAAAAACTTTTGCAATCCTCTCCGCCAATATAGTTTGCGTACAAAAGAAGACCATGGAAACGCCAAAGCGATGCAAAATGCTACGGGTTAATTGAAAACACAATTTTTGCACCCTGAACAGTACAGGTGATAATAATGCCTCAGCCACCACCAAGTGCCCACCAGGACGGAGCTTTGATCTAGCCTCCGAAAGTATTCCTTCCAGAGTTTCAATTGATTCGCAAAAACTGTTCCCGCTGATGTGGTGTAAAACCATAACAAAAATAATTACATCCACTGAGCCGTTTTCTATTGTGCGCATTTCTCTTGCGTCACTTACTATTTTTGTAATTCTGGTATCGCAAATACTTGATAGCTGATTAGCCGACACATCCATAACAAGTATCTGACTTGGTCGGGCTAAGTCATAAGCAAAGAGACCGCCGTTTCCAACGTCAAGAACAACCTTATCCGTAATCAGAGGGTTTATTCGTTTTTCAATTTGCTCGTAGATTATTTTCCATGAGTCTGATGCTTTGTGATATTTTTCAGAAATTCTGTCAAAGTGTTTTTGTTCCCGGTCTTTCATATCCATCCCGTTATAAAACTTATCGCAGTCATTGTTAATATCATTGACGTTTTTGTGAATGAACCTTGTTGACTGCCATCTATAAATTCATCTCTAAAAACCAGATCATTCATCCAGTAATAACCGAGAAACAACCCCGATAAAATCACCGGCAACCTCAGATGCAGCATTTGAAAATACTATGAGCGCATACATAACCTGTGGACGTTACTACCTAATCAACTAACTTTGATTGCCTTCAAACTTACTCCGCAGTTACGGATCATTTTTTAGCAACTCTCCACCCTCTCCGGACCGCTATAGAAGCGCCTACCGAACCGATCCCCACGATCTTGCCCGCTTCTGTGACTGTATAGCATACTCACGCACCGCCAAGCAACAGAAGATGGCTTTTGCCCGCGCTACGATTCGCTCTTTGCCGGGACACTGTAATCGCTCTACAGTCACTCCGGTCACGGCACAGACTTTATTTAGAAGTTTAGCCAGAGTAATACGCGATTTCTTCTGTCCCCCTGCATCGGCTCCATGGGTCAACATTTCTACAAACCCGCACTAAGATGGCATGCACGGTGATGCTGGTATAGAAATCCCCCTCGGCGCCGACCTTGCGCCCGGCGAGGTGTAATAGCCGAGCCCTGACTTCATAGAGGCAGGCCGCCATGAAGTCGGCAAGGGTGATCCGCTCCTGATCGGTGTTGCGGGCGGCGATGATGTAAAAAAGCAACCACGGAGGGTTGCCTTTTCTGCAATAAAATATGTATCTGTATCAGCGTTGAGAAGCTTCCAGCGCCTGCTCAATGTCGGCGATAATGTCGTCAACACCCTCAATCCCGATCGAAAGCCGGATAAAATCTGCCGTAACGCCGGAAGCTACCTGCTCTTCAGGACTCAATTGCTGGTGTGTTGTCGAAGCCGGGTGGATAACCAGTGACTTGGCATCGCCGACATTAGCAAGATGCGACAGCAGCTTGACATTGTCGATAAATTTCTTGCCGGCTTCCAGCCCACCCTTGATGCCGAATCCGATGATGGCCCCCTCCCCTTTCGGAAGGTACTTGAGCGCCCTCGCATGATCCTTGTGACTGGCCAAACCGGGATAATTCACCCATGAAACGTTCGGATGAGCTTCCAGCCAACCGGCTACTGCGCGGGCATTTTCGACGTGACGCGCCATCCGGACATGCAGAGTTTCCAGCCCCTGAATAAACTGCAGGGAGTTAAACGGAGATATGCAGGCGCCCAGATCACGAAGCACCGAAATCCTCATTCTGATGATATATGACAGGTTTCCCAGAGCCTCCCAGTATTTAAGACCATGATAGGAAGGATCAGGTTCGGTGAACTCGGGAAACTTTCCATTATTCCAGGGGAATTTTCCTCCGTCAACAACTGCGCCGCCTATGCTGGTGCCATGTCCGCCAATAAATTTGGTCAACGAATAGACAACTATATCGGCGCCATGCTGAAGCGGCTTGAAAAGATAGGGGGTGGTAACCGTATTATCTACGACAAACGGCAAACCGGCCTCATGCGCGATGGCGGCAATCGCTTCAAAATCGTCGATATTATTTTTCGGATTACCGACCGATTCGGTGTACACCAGCCTGGTTGATGACGTTATCGCCCGGCGGACATTCTCGGGATCGGAAGCGTCCACAAAAGTCACATTGATACCGAGGCGTGGCAGGGTATAATGGAACAGATTATATGTGCCGCCGTACAGGGAATTCGAAGAGATGATCGAATCACCCGCCTTGGCGATATTCAGAATCGCATAGGTAATCGCAGCCTGACCCGAAGCGACCGCCAGTGCGGCAACGCCACCGTCCAGAGCGGCGAGGCGCTGCTCAAGTACATCAGTCGTCGGATTCATGAGCCTGGTATAAATATTGCCGAATTCCTTGAGACCAAAAAGATTGGCAGCATGCTCAGAGCTTTTGAAAACATATGAGCTGGTTTGATAAAGCGGTACCGCTCGCGAAAGAGTTGTTGGATCCGGCGTCTGACCGGCGTGAAGCGTAAGAGTATCGAATGATTGAATTTTATCAGACATAAATTCCCCCTCAAAATATGTGATTAACTTTATGCGTAAACAATACTATTTACACGTAAAAGAGTCAAGTTTGTTCGTTTCGCCTCTCACCACAAGCGATTCACTCCGTCATTGACTAATGCCCATAAACGATGATAGGCCAGAACCATGAATATTATTTTTCAGCGGCTTGCACAACTGATCCCGATCATTTACTGGCTGCCCCGCTACCAGATCTCCTGGCTTTTGCCGGACCTGATTGCCGGTTTAACACTCGCAGCTTATGCCGTGCCGGTGGCAATGGCGTATGCAACGCTGGCAGGACTGGCTCCGCAAGCCGGACTCTACTGTTATATCTTCAGTGGCATAGTCTACGCACTGTTTGCCACATCACGGCACCTTTCAATCGGACCTATTGCATCCATCTCAGTCATGGTTGCCAGTGTAGTCGGCACAATGGCTGCGGGAGATCTGTCCGCTTATACGGCTATTTCCGCCATGACAGCCGGCATGGTGGCAGCATTGTTCCTGCTTGCCTGGATCATGCGCCTCAGTTCATTCGTAAATTTCATTTCCGAATCCATCCTGCTCGGTTTCAAGGCCGGCGCGGCACTCAGCATCGCCTCAATGCAGCTTCCCAAACTATTCGGTGTCAACGGGGGTGGCGATAATTTTTTCGAGCGCCTGATCGTCATTCTTCAGCAGTTGGACAACTTAAACATAATGGTTATCAGCCTTGGGGCCGGCTCGCTACTGCTGCTGCTTGTCGGAGACAGACTGTTTCCGGGGCGACCGGTAGCATTAGTGGTCGTCATAATTTCAACCGGTATCGTCTCAATTTTCGGGTTGCCTGAGCAGGGTGTCAGGGTCGTGGGACTCATCCCATCGGGATTGCCGCCCCTAGGGATGCCAACCTTACACGCAGAACAGTTCGAGGGCTTACTTGAGCTGGCTTTTGCCTGTTTTCTGCTCTCCTATGTTGAGAGTATCGCTGCGGCACGGGCGTTTGCGGCAAAACATCATTACACGGTCGATCCACGCCAGGAGCTGCTGGGGTTGGGTGCGGCCAACCTGATTGCGTCCCTCAGCCATGGCTACCCGGTTGCCGGGGGGTTATCGCAGTCGGCGGTTAATGAGAAGGCCGGAGCACGAACACCACTTTCGCTGATCTTTGCATCAATCTCGCTGGTGATGGTACTGTTCTTTCTGACCGGCATGCTGCGAAACCTGCCGGACACGGTGTTGGCCGCCATTGTTCTGGTGGCGGTCTCCGGTTTTGTAAAAATCGATGATTTCAAGCGTTTGTGGCAGATCAGCCGACTTGAGTTTAATGTTGCGATGGTCGCGTTTGTGGGGGTGCTGCTGTTCGGGATTTTGAAGGGGGTCGCTGTTTCAGCAATCGCCTCGATCCTCTTCCTGCTCCGGATGATGGCCAAACCGCATGTCGCCGTGCTCGGCAGGATACCCGGCAGCACCAGGTTCAGCGACGCGGACCGTCATACCAGCAACGAGAGATTTCCGGGACTGTTTCTGTTCCGGATTGAGGCGCCACTGCTCTATTTCAATGTTGATAACATCAATTCAACCGTACTTCGTGCAATCCATCGCGAGAAGACAGCTGTCAAGCTAGCGGTATGCGACCTTTCGACATCACCTTATATCGATGCTGCCGGCGCCAGAATGCTGCAACTGCTTGTTGAGGAGTTGGAACGGGAAGGGATTCAGTTCAAAGTCGCGGAAGCTCATTCTGAAGCGCGGGAGATCCTGCGGGCAACCGGCATCAGTGAATCATTAGGGGGAGTCAGCAGGCATACGTCTCTGGCCGATATAGTCGAGGATTTCGAGCGCGACACCAAGCGTGCCGCATCATTCATCGAAACAGAGCTGCGCTCATACACCTAGCTCCCGCAACACGATACCCGTCTCCGCCTGACCATCCAGCCAGGCCGCCAGCTCATCCACAATCTCCATCTCGTCAACCTCATTACGCTGAGGCCATATTCCGAGTACCGACGCCCCGCAGAGCGCCCCGATCTGATGCGGCGCACCCCTTTCCGCCAGTCCGGGCTGTTCCGGCATGCCGTTTATTATGACACCAGCCACCTGAAGCCCCATCTGCCGGGCGGCAAAACAGGTCAAAACCGTATGGTTGATCGTTCCCAGCCCCGGCCGGGCCACGACCAGCAGCGACAGCCCCAGCTCTCGCGCCAGATCGGCGACCAGCATCCCCCCTGACAGCGGCACCATCAGACCGCCCGCCCCTTCTACGATCACATAATCATTAACGGATGCCAGACGATCAAATGAAGCCTTGATAGCAGCAAAATCGATCCGTACGCCATCGATTTTGGCGGCTTCTGCCGGAGCCAATGCTTCGCGCAGACAGTACGGAGCGATATCTTCGGAAAGTTCCACACCGGCAGCCTGAGAGAGCAGCTGAGCGTCATCCGAAACCAACTTGCCTGAAACCTCGCGACAGCCGCTGGTGACCGGCTTCATCACGCCGACCTTGATGCCATTCATCCGCAGCAGCCGAGCCAGCGTTGCCGCAACAATAGTCTTCCCGACACCGGTGTCGGTGCCGGTGACAAAAATTCCGCGCGGCGCCATCAGCTTTCTCCTCCGCAACATCCCTCAACCGGGATTTCAAGATCTTTCAACATCTGCTTGTCAAGCTCTGGAAGACGCCCCAGAGTGGTCAGATAATTACCGGTCATAGTGCCATTGGCACCCGCCAGAAACATCCATGACTGCAGTTCGCGCAGGTTCTTCTCGCGTCCGCCGCAGACGGAGAGCCGCTTGTCCGGCAGCAAAAAGCGATACACGGCGATAATAGTCAGACATTCAAGCGGCGTAAGGTTGTCGGCGTTTTCAAGACGCGTCCCGGCCACCGGATTAAGAAAATTGAGCGGAATCGACTCTACATCCAGTTCGCGCAGGGTCAGCGCCATCTCGATCCGCTGGGCGAATGATTCCCCCAGGCCAAAGATACCGCCGCAGCAGACCCTCAGGCCGACCGCTTTGGCTGCGCGAATCGTGGCGACATCATCCTCGTAATCGTGTGTGGTACAGATCTGCGGAAAGAAGCTGCGGGCTGTCTCAAGGTTGTGGTGATAGGTTTCCATGCCGGCATTCTTCAGGCGTAGTGCAGTCTCCTCATCCATTATGCCGAGCGAACAGGAAGGAGATATTTTGGTTTCCGACTTGATGCGGCTGACCGTCCGGCAGACCCGATCAAGCTCATCAGCCTTGTTGATACTGGTGCCGCTGGTAACGATGCCGTAGCAGCCGGCGCCATTCTGCTCGGCCAGAGCGGCACAGCGCACCATTTCATCTTCATCGACCAGAGCATATACCTCCACTCCGGTATCATGATGAGCCGACTGGGCGCAGAAGGCACAGTTCTCGGCACAGCGCCCCGACTTGGCATTGATTATCGAACAGAGAAAAACAGCGGAGCCGACAAAATGGTCGCGGATTCTGGCCGCTTCGGCAAACAGCAGATAGCGGTCGGAACCGGTCACCGCAGAAAGCTTCAACGCCTCATCGGCATCAAGCACTCCTCCCGCCAGCACCTTGTCTGCCATACTCTGAATATAATTTCGTAGTGTCATATTCTACCTCCGCTCTATCCGATAGCACAGCCGGAACACCATTGTCAACCAAACACAAGCCACAGGTTGACAATCAAACTGAAACCTGCAAGGAACTTAGCTTTTCAATTATCCGTTCCATGCAGACTTCCGGCGATTCTACTCCGCTTTCCAGATGAACCTCCGCCTTTTCCGGTGGTTCATAAATGCTGTCTATTCCGGTGAAGTTTTTCAGCTCGCCGCGTCTGGCCTTTGCATACAATCCCTTCGGATCGCGCCGTTCACACTCATCAAGCGAGGTATCAACAAAAACCTCAATAAACTCGGCATCGGTGAACAAACCTCGCGCCATCCGGCGTTCAGACCTGTAGGGTGATATGAACGACACCAGAACTATCAACCCCGCATCCACCATCAACCGTGCAACTTCGGCAATTCTGCGAATATTTTCCACACGATCCGCCTCGGTAAAACCAAGATCCCGGTTCAGCCCTTGTCGTATATTATCGCCATCCAGAAGGTAGGTGTGACGCCCTTCCGCATGCAGACGCTTTTCAAGCAGGTTCGCAATCGTTGACTTGCCGGAGGCAGACAGTCCGGTAAACCAGATGCAGCAAGGGATCTGGTTTTTGATCAACGCCCGGGCCTCCCTGTGAACGTCCAGAGCCTGCCAATGAATGTTGGTTGCACACCTCAGAGCAAAATCCATCATTTCAACTCCAACCGTTTTTTCGGGACAATCTTTTGAAATAGTCATATTAATGCCTTTATAAGGGTTCTGATACTGAGGGCGCACACCAGAATGCCCACAAGTACAGTCAATGCACGCGGTGGCGCCTAGTGAATTACCGAACTCCATTTATATTACAATTCAAAAATAACGTTTCCATCGAACGCTTTTTCAAAGAGATCTTTTTTAGCATTTCCTCCGAAAACTTCTACTGAAATATCTTCCGTGCCGAGCAGTTTAAAACTGAAGTCCAATCCGCTCCGCTTAAGCGCCACCACTTCAACGAGTCCGCTCCTGCGCCGGTCCAGGCCGTCAGACAGCCGAAGGATGCCGCCAAGCCTGCTTACGGTCTGCTGATCTTTCGGCTCCAGACGATAATATTCAGGGTGTTTCTTCTTAGGCAGTGACTTGCGATGGTAACGCGCTATCAGCGCCATCATTTCCCGTTCCCGTGGCGAAAAGCCGAACAGATCGGCGTGACGGATCAGGTGATGAGAGTGTTTGTGGTGGCTGTTGTAGCTGATAAAATAGCCGACGTCATGCAGCAGCGCCGCAGCTTCGAGCAGCCTCCGGTCATTTTTTTTGAGACCGAATTCCTTCCAGAGAGAGTCATAGATACTCAAGGAAACCTTGGCGACATGACGTGAATGCGGTTCGTCAAAACGGCATGAACGGGCAAATTCGAGAATTGATTCCTTCCAGTTGCGCGGCACTGCCATATCGGGAAGCAGGTTCATGCGCTTCATGCAGCTGATGATTAGCCCCTCGCGGATGCCACGCTCATTAATCAGCATCATGTTGGCACCGAAATATTTCATCAATTCATCGATCACGACAAACCCGGCAACAATTATATCGGCACGATCCGGATTAAGTCCGGGGACATTTCTGAGAGACTTGACATCCTTGCGCACCAGCATTGCCAGAAGGTGAACAACCTCAGACCGGAGCACTTCAAAACCGTGAGAAGTGGTATATGTCTGCCTGCGCATGTTCATAACCATGCTTGCCAGGGTCGTTATGGTACCACCCGAACCGATGAAAGTCTGCACAGTTGGCCGCTTTTCAGCAAAGGCCGCTTTCAGTTCTGACCGGACAAAACGTCTTAGTTTGGCAATTTCAGGGTCACGTACCGGGTCAGAGTTTATAAACCTGTCTGTCATGCGTACAGCGCCCAGTTCAAGCGAAAAACAGCTTTCGACATGATTGGCAACGGCACTCATTATCTCCACGCTGCCACCGCCGATATCGATTATCATATAGCGTTTGCCGCTCATATCGAAATTGTGCCGGACCGACCGTGCCACCAGTTCAGCCTCTTCATCTCCCGATATGACCTTGATCTCCCGGCCGAGTTCACGGGTCAGCACTGCAACCAGCTCGTCCCCGTTTGATGCGCTCCGCACGGCACTGGTTGCAACCGCTTCTACCTCCGACACCTTCAGCCCGTCGATCAGCTTACGAATACGCGACATGGCATCGACAGCCCGGGCAAACGCCGCAGCCGAAATGGCTCCGCTGGCAGCCAGATTTTCCCCGAGCCGTACGGTCGCCTTTTCATCGTCAAGAATCGTATAGCGTCCCTGCTGATCTACCTCTACTACAATGCAGCGGATTGAATTGGTACCTATGTCAATGGCGGCAAGCCGACTCTTGCTCATTCACGCACCTCCAGGCAAATCTGAATCTTCGCTACTATGCATCAACTGCCGGCAAAAGAAAAGGCGAAGCCGTTACCGGCTCCGCCCTTATCAAATTATACATGTTTCAACTGCTTCAGTAACTACGCAGCATCATTTTTTGTGCCGTCAAGATTATATCCAAGCGCTTCCTTGCGGGAGAGCTTGATCTTGCCGTTTTTGTCAACGCCGATGCACTTTACAAGTACTTGGTCACCTTCGTTCAGAATTTCAGTAACCGTCTTGACCCGTGCTGTGTCGAGTTCGGAAATGTGAACGAGACCATCTGTTCCGGGCATGATTTCGACAAATGCGCCGAAATCCATAATCTTGCGGACGGTACCCATGTACAGTTTGCCCTCTTCAGCCTCATCGGTCAGAC
>JANYBN010000222.1 GCA_025360785.1 Geobacter sp. | reverse complement strand
CGGCCATGGGTATCCTCGAACTGCAGGACGCCGAGGTCAAGGCGGGCAGGTTGACCCTGGAACAGTCCCAGAAAGAGGCCATCGAGCACATCGCAAAGCTGCGCTATGAAAAGAAGGAGTATCTCTGGGTTAACGACCTGGGCAAGCCGGTTCCCAAGATGATCATCCACCCGACCGTTCCGGCCCTTAATGGCAAGATCCTGGATGATGCCAAGTTCAACAAGGCGACCAGATCGCTTGACGGGCGTGACGGCGCCATTAACAAGCTGGATAACAAGAACCTGTTCGTTGCCTTCAACGATGTGGTCGAACGGGCCGGCCATGGTTTTGTAAATTATGACTGGCCGAAACCGAAAGAGGGGGGCGGTGTGACCAGCGAGCTCTACACCAAGCTTTCCTATGTCAAGAAGTTCGAGCCATGGGGGTGGGTGCTGGGCAGCGGCATCTATGTCGATGATGTCAAGTCTGAGGTGGCAAAGATGCGCTGGCAGATTCTTGGCGCTACTCTGTTGCTGGCGCTGGTGGTCTTTGCCTTTGCCTGGGTGGTTGCCCGCCGCATCAAACAGGCCCTTGACAAAGCCATCGGAGTGTCGGAGCAGATTGCCGCCGGGAACCTGACCGTGAAGATCGAAATCGACAGCGAAGATGAGACCGGTCACCTGCTGGAGTCACTCAAAGAGATGAATGAGGGGTTGGCAAAGATTGTCGGCGAAGTGCGTACCGGCGCCGATTCCATCGCTACCGCCACTGAACAGATCGCTGCCGGTAATGCCGATCTTTCCCAGCGGACCGAGGAACAGGCGTCCGCTCTTGAGGAGACCGCCTCCAGCATGGAAGAGCTGACCTCGACAGTCAAACAGAACGCCGACAACGCCCAGCAGGCCAACCAGCTTGCGATCAGCGCCAGCGGTGTGGCGGTAAAAGGTGGCGACGTCATCAATAAGGTCGTGCGCACTATGGAATCGATCACCGACAGTTCTCGCAAGATCTCGGATATCATCGGCGTCATCGACGGCATCGCCTTTCAGACCAACATCCTGGCCCTGAACGCGGCAGTTGAGGCGGCACGGGCCGGCGAGCAGGGGCGCGGTTTTGCCGTCGTGGCTGCCGAAGTACGCAGCTTGGCCCAGCGGAGCGCAGCTGCCGCCAAGGAGATCAAGACGCTGATCGAGGATTCGGTCAGCAAGGTGCAGGATGGCAGCAGGCTGGTGGAAGAGGCCGGGCATACGACCCAGGAGATAGTCACCAGCATCAAGCGTGTGACCGATATCATGGCCGAGATTTCCGCCGCCTCACTGGAACAGTCGAGTGGCATCGAACAGGTCAACACCGCCATCACCCAGATGGACGACGTTACCCAGCAGAATGCCGCTCTGGTCGAGCAGGCCGCCGCTGCCGCCGAGTCGCTGGAGGAGCAGGCGCTGCAGCTGGTGCAGGTGGTGACCCGCTTCAAGCTGGATGAGGACGCTCAACCCCAGAAGGTTGCTACGGAAAAAAAGGCCCGCAGGATACAATCCCTGCAGCCGGAAATAAGCTCAAAGAAGGTGAGCCGACTTGGCGCGCCGAAAAGCCGGAAACAGTCTGACTCACTTAAGCTGTCCGCACCCAAAGCAGCCGATTCCGATGACGACTGGAAAGAATTCTAATGATTTGAACGTAGGGCGTGCCCGTAGTTGCCAATCCGGAGCGAAAAAATGTCGGCAAATATCGATGCAATAAATCCGGCATCCGGAAGAACAGCTGGTGAAAGGGAACTGTATCTGTTCCCTTTCACCAGCGACGACTTCCACCGTATCAGAAGCCTTATTTACCGGGTTGCCGGGATCTCCCTGGCCCCGTCAAAGAAGGATCTGGTTTACAGTCGTCTGGCCCGGCGTCTCAGAGTCAGGCAGATAGATTCATTCAGCGCATACATCAGGCTTCTGGAAGGTGGCGATCTGCAGGAACGCGAGGAGTTCATCAACGCCCTCACCACCAATATGACCTCCTTTTTCCGGGAGGCTCACCACTTCCCGATTCTTTCCAGACATCTCGGTACCCTTGCGGCCACAAAACCGATCTCGATCTGGACCTGCGCCTCATCCAGCGGTGAGGAACCCTACTCCATAGCCATGACGGTAGTTGAACACTTCAATTCCTTCAACGCTCCGGTCAGGATCCTCGCCACGGATATCGACACCAATGTGCTGGAAAAGGCCAGGCAGGGGGTGTACCCGCTCGATCAGCTTAAAAAACTGTCTCCGGATCAATTGAAACGTTTTTTTTTGAAGGGGGATGGGCGTAATGCCGGCCTCGCCAAAGTAAGGCCCGAACTTCAGCAGTTGATCAGCTTCAGGCGCTTCAACCTGCTGGATGAACAGTGGGGGATGCGCGACAAGTTTGACGTCATTTTCTGCCGCAATGTGATGATCTATTTTGACAAGGATACCCAATACGGAATTCTGAAAAAGATGCAGCCTTGCATGCAGCCCCACGGCCTCTTCTTTGCCGGTCATTCGGAGAGTTTTCATCATGCTGCCGACCTGTTCAAGGTGTGCGGTAAAACAGTCTATGCCCCGAAGCTGTAATATCTATGCACAGAGGCCGATATTTTTCGACAAGCAGCTATTATGACCGGATGTTCGACACAAAGGCCGTTAAGATACTTCCTGGCCAGTACCATGCAACCGATATTAATATTGCCATTACCACCGTGCTTGGTTCATGTGTTTCGGTCTGTCTGTATGATGCTGTCAACGGCGTCGGCGGCATGAATCATTATATGCTGCCGGGAGATTCAGGCGGGAGCGGCAAATCCGGAAACGGCTCGGCGCGCTATGGAACTCATGCCATGAAACTGCTGATCGAACATGTTATTCAGCTGGGCGCGGAGCGCGCCAACCTGGCAGCAAAGGTTTTCGGCGCCGGCAGGGTTATGGACGGTATGAGTGATGTCGGCAGGCAGAATGCCGTTTTTGCCCTGCGTTACCTGAAGGATCAGAAGATACGGATCGCTGCCGTTGATGTGGGTGACACTTTTCCCAGGAAGATATATTTTTCGCCGGCCACCGGACAGGTATTCGTGAAGCGGATCCGGAATCAGCCGCTGTCTCCGGAACTATTTCAGTCATTATGTGTAAGCAGCAATACCGATAAAGTACCGTGTAACACATGAGTCTTCGTAGGTTGGGCAAAGGCGGATTCATGCCGTGCCCGACATGTCGCCGGTTTCGTTGGGCACGCTTTGCTTTGCCCAACCTACGTTGATATTAATGGGCACCAGGCATTAACAGGGATACCACCATGTCGATTAAAGTTCTTATCATAGACGATTCAGCCCTTATCCGGAGCCTGTTGACCGAGATCATCAACAAACAGCCGGATATGGAGGTGGTCGGAACCGCTCCTGATCCGCTGGTGGCCAGGGAAAAGATCAAGGCTCTCAACCCCGATGTGCTGACTCTGGATGTGGAAATGCCGAAAATGGATGGTCTGGCGTTTCTCGAAAAACTGATGCGGCTGCGGCCGATGCCGGTGGTGATGGTGTCGTCCCTGACTGAAAAGAGTTCATCCATCACGCTGCATGCCCTGGAACTGGGGGCGTTTGATTTTGTCACAAAACCAAAGATCGATCTCCGCAACGGGCTGCAGGAATATGCCGAGGAGCTGACCGACAAGATCCGCGGGGCCGCCAGGGCGCGTCTGGTGAAACCGCCACCTCGAAGCGCTGCCCACGTTCAGGTACAACAGAAGAATAATGCCGATGTTGTGCTCGCCGCCGAGCATCATACCTTTTCCACGACCGAAAAGATTCTCCTGCTTGGCGCTTCGACCGGCGGCACCGAGGCGCTCAAGGCTTTTCTGGTCGATATGCCTGCCGACTGCCCGGGAATCCTGATTACCCAGCATATGCCCGAGGCATTTACGAAAACCTTTGCCAAGCGGCTTGACATTATCTGCAAGATAGCGGTGAAAGAAGCCGAGCATGGTGAGCGTGTTCTGCCGGGGCATGCCTATCTCGCTCCCGGCAACCGTCACCTGCTGCTGAAAAGAAGCGGCGCCAACTATGTGACCGAGCTGTCGGACGGCCCTGCCGTAAGCCGCCACCGGCCATCGGTTGATGTTCTGTTCCGCTCGGCTGCCAATTGTGCCGGCAAGAATGCGATCGGCATCATCATGACCGGCATGGGGGACGATGGCGCGGCCGGCATGTTGGAGATGCACCAGGCCGGGGCATATACATTGGCCCAGGACGAGCAGAGTTGTGTCGTATTCGGCATGCCGAGAGAAGCGATCGCCAGAGGCGGTGTCGATGAAATTGTGCCACTGCATGATTTATCCAGACGTCTGTCCTCATGGCTGTCGGCCCAGGGCAAACGTGGTTTCAGAGTATAAAAAAAGCGGGCTGCAGGGCAATAAGAACGAAACTGCCTGTTGGAGATACAATGCGCATAAGCAGACATAATTTAGTAGCCGGTTCTCTTGCCTTCATCCTGCTCGCCGGTCTGTCATCGGTTCTCTATGACGATTCGAACCACTTGGGCTTGTTGCTCAAGGAGCGTCTGCTTGAAAAGGAGACCCTGTTCGATGAACTGCGCAAAATGAAGAACAGCCCGGTCGAAAAGATGGTGATGGATTACAGCTACTGGGATGAACTGGCGAACTACGTCGCGTCGCCAAAGGAAAAATGGGCGCTGGATAACCTCGATTCCAGTTTTGCCACCTATAATTATCAGAATCTCTGGATCTATCGCAATGACGGCGTCCTCATCCGTTCAGTACAGAAGGAGCCGGCAGGAGTCCGCCCCGGTCTTCCTTTCCCCATGCCGGTTAACCTGGTTGAATCCATAATTGAACGCAACTTCAACGCCGGTCCGTTTTGCATTAACACGCCTCGTGGCGTGATCGAAATCTATGCGGCACACATTCATTCTACCAGGGTGAGTACACATGAAGGTAAGTCACATGGCCTCCTTCTGGCAGGAGTGCTGCTGGATGAAAAATATCTAGGCGAATTGTCCCGCTCGTCACGAAGCACCGTCCGGCTGCAGAACCCCGCAGTGACTCCTGCTGAAGCGGCAACGGATCCTGGTCTGGGGGTTATCGCTTTTTCGCGCGATCTACCGGGACTCGATGGTGCGTTGCTGAAAACTCTTTCGGTGAGGATGGAAGCGCCGGACATTCAGCAGTTCGTTCGGCAAAAGGATAAAAATGCGCTGGTCGGCACCGGGTTGATCTCGGTGCTGTATCTTCTGGCCGGCTTCGTCCTGATGTCGCGGCAGCGCCTGAAAATTGCCAACCAGAATCTGGATACCGCACAACAGGCGGCCCGGATGGGCAGCTGGCAACGGAGTATCGAAACCGGCATCGGCTCCTGGTCGGACAATCTTTATGTCATTTTCGGCCTTCCCAAGGAGGGAACCAAACCCAGTCTGGAGAGTTTCTATCCACTGGTGCACCCTGACGATCTTCACCGGGTTCGTGCAGTCATAGAGCAGGCGGGGTTGGCGAAGGAGGGGCACGAGGTGGAGTTCCGTCTGGTTCGTCCGGACGGCGATGTCCGCACCATGCGTTCCAAGGGGAATGTGGTGATGGTGGACGGGGTCCGGACGCGTATCGTGGGTTACACCCAGGATATCACAGAGCTTGACAGAATAACCAAGGAGCTGGTTGCCCTGAACAGTCAGAAAGACGGGCTCATCACCATGCTGGACCATGACCTGAGAACTCCGCTGACCCCTTTGACTATTCTTCTTCCCATGATCAGGAAACGGGTTGGAAGCACTGAATTGATAAGACTTGTGGATATCTGCAGCAAAAGCACCGCCTCCATGAAAAAACTGGCGGATAAAGCCAGGTTACTGGTCAGTCTCTTTGCTTCTGTCAAGATGGGTGAGTTTGAGCGTATCAACCTGATTTCAGTCATTGAACAGTCCCTTGCCGAGAGTGCCGATACGCTGGCTCAACGGAAGGTTGGTTGTCAGATTGATGTTGACCCCTCCATTGCTGTTCAGGTCGTACCGGGGCAACTCAAGGAGCTCTTTGCCAATCTGATCTCGAATGCTGTACGCTTCTCCTCGGAAAACGGGAACATCAGAATCTCGGCCGAACAGCAGAACGGAACGGTGACTGTAGCGGTGCATGATGACGGAGTTGGACTGGATCCCGGCCATCTGGAACGCATCTTTGATGAATTTTTCAAGGCGGACGAATCGCGCCATGATATCGATGCTCCCGGTCTGGGGCTCGCTATCTGCAGGCGGATCATTCGCAATCATCAAGGCTGGATCTGGGCTGAAAGCCCTGGACTCGGCAAGGGAACAACTATTAAATTTACCATCAAATGAACAAAATGTGACCGTTTGTATAACGTAGCAGAGCCGATTTAATAAGGTCCGTATTATGAAAGCGATTACAAAATACATTCTGGCAAGTTCTGTCGTTGCTGTGCTGACAGTCACACTGTTCGGACTCTACTCTCTGGACCAGTACCATGACAATGAGGTCAGGAATGAACGCGAGAAGCTGGAAACCTGTATCCGGACCTTCTGGCAATTGCTGGCTCACAAGGGGACGGATTACAGAATCGTCAAAGGAGAGCTGCTGGCTGGTAATTACCCGGTCAATGGCAATTTTGAACTGCCGGACAAGATTCAGGAGCTTTTCGGCGGGGTGGCGACGATCTTTATGGGGGACGAGCGGGTTACAACCAACGTGCTGAATGTCGATGCGAAGAGAGCTCTGGGGACGAGACTTTTAGGGCCGGCTTACGATGCCATCTTTAATCAGGGAAAATCATATCGTGGTAATGCAGCAATCCTTGGAGTCACGTATCTGACGGCTTACGATCCCATTCGGGACAGCAAGGGTAAAGTAATCGGCGCGCTTTTTGTCGGGGTTAAAGAAAGCGATTTTCTGGCTCGCCTGCATGTGCTGAATGTTCATTTAACTCTGACACTGTCCAGCATGGTTGCGCTCTTTGCGATATTTATGGTTGTGCTGGGCCGGGCAATGAGGAGAGTAGAGGAAAAGAATGAGTCGGCCGAGGATGCCACCAAGGATGCCTATCAGCAACTGCTTGATATAGTGGATTTTCTGCCGGATGCCACCTTCGTAGTAGACAAGGATAAACGGGTGATTGCCTGGAATCGGGCCATAGAAATCATGACAGGGCTGGAAAAACACGAGGTTCTCGGTGCGGATGATTATGCCTACGCGATCCCGTTTTACGGAGAACGAAGGCCGATCTTGATTGATCTGCTTGGTGAAAGCCAGGAGGTCATCAGCCACGATTACAAATGCATCAAAAAAGAAGGAAGAACCCTTTTTACCGAGGCTTTTGTGCCTTCGTTCCGAAATGGCGACAGCCGTTGCTTTTGGGCTACAGCCTCGCCTTTGTTGGACAAACAGGGGAATATGGTCGGAGCAATAGAATCAATCCGTGACATTACCGAATATAAACAGGCTGAAGAGGAAAAAATCCGCCTTGAATCACAGCTTGATCATGCACGCTTAATGGAAACCGTTATGATGCGCCTGGGGCATGACCTGAAAACGCCGCTTACTCCACTGTTTATCATGTTGCCGCTCATCAGGAAGCGGCTTACCGATCCTGATCTTCTGAATAAGGTGGACATGTGCATTAAAAGTGCTGCCTCCATAAATAACCTGGTTGATAAAACCAGGAGACTTGCCACTCTTTCATCCAGTGTCAAGCCGCAAGAGCAGGAAGGTGTGTCTCTCGCTTTTCTGGTTGATCGGGCTCATGCTGACTGTGTGGAAATGATTTCACAAAAGCAGATTGATATTCAGAACAACATTGATCCCGCTGTTGTTATCCATTGTGTGCCGGCTCAACTTCACGAGTTGTTTATTAATCTGATTTCGAATGCAGTGCATTTTTCATCTGAAAAGGGTGTCATCACTGTCTCCGCCGAACTGGATGCCGAATCAGTGACGATCTCAGTGCGGGATGAGGGTGTAGGGCTTGATCCTGCTCACCTGGACCATGTTTTTGATGAGTTTTTCAAGGCGGATGATTCGCGTCATGACCTTGATGCCCTCGGCCTGGGGCTTACCATCTGCCGCCGGATCGTCCAGAATCATTACGGCAGGATCTGGGCCGAAAGCGCTGGAACAGGCAAGGGGACAACCATAAGATTTACCATAAAAATATCATAATGCTGATTGAAGTATATAAGCGCAAAGGAGTGGAAACAATGGATGCCAAGGTAATGCTGGTTGATGACGAGGAGATGATCAGGGAGTCGGTCGAGCTGTTTTTTGAATCAGAGGGAATCAAAATACTGACAGCCGCAAGCGGCGATGACTGTCTCGACTATCTGGAGGAAGGTTTTCGCGGCGTAATCCTGATGGATGTCATGATGCCTGAGATGAATGGCTGGGACACGATCCGCAAGATCGTGGAGAGCGATTTATACGAGGGGAATATAATTGTCATGCTCACAGCCCTGGACTCGCCCGATAATAAAATGGACGGCATTCAGGAATATGTCACAGACTATCTGACCAAGCCGTTCAATCCTGATGAGTTGATGGAAGTCCTTCAGTATTATTTCAGCCTGCTGAATGCGGTGGAGCCGGGCGATGGTCAATAACAATATCGTCATGATCGGTGTCTCAACCGGTGGGCCGATAGCTCTCAAACGGTTGTTTGCCGAGCTGCCGCCGCTGGATGCCGCCATTGTGATCGTGCTGCACATTCCCCCCGGTATGGATTACAAAATCGCCGTGGGGCTTGATGCCGTGGCCTCGATGCCGGTGGCTTTGGCCGAGGATGGTGAATATCTCCGGAGTCGGCGGATATATTTTGCTCCGGGAGGTTTTCACCTCAAACTTGAAGGAAACAGCCGCATCATTCTTGAAGAAGGTGCACGGGTCAACTTTGTCCAGCCCTCCGCTGACGTGGCGATGATGTCGCTACTGAAACCGCTGAAGCGGAAACGGATTGTCGGGGTCATAATGACGGGCATGGGGAAAGATGGCGCCGAAGGTATCAGGCATATCAAGGCACTCGGCGGGGTCACGATCGCCCAGGACCAGGAATCATCAGCTATCTATGGCATGCCGAAGGCCGCTTTTGAAACGGGTGCCGTGGATTTCATGTGCTCTCCGGATAAAATAGGTAAAAAACTTATCGAACTATTGAATTGATACGGGAGGTTTTAAACAGATATGGCAAAATTGATCATGACTGCCGATGATTCGGCCAGTGTACGTCAAATGGTAGCTTTTACGCTTAAGCAGAACGGGTATGATGTGATTGAGGCGGTGGATGGCAGTGATGCCCTTGCCAAGCTTGCTTCGCAGAAGGTTGATATGCTGATTACCGACCTCAATATGCCCAATCTGGATGGCATCGGCCTGATTAAAGGGGTGCGGGGAGGTTCGCTCAACCGGATGATTCCGATTATCATGCTGACCACTGAATCCCAGGACTCCAGAAAGTCCGAGGGGAAGGCGGCCGGCGCCACCGGTTGGATCATAAAGCCTTTCAAACCGGAACAGCTGGTCGGCGTCGTCAAAAAGGTTATCGGGTAGACTTTATCCGTCCCGCAGAAAATCGGTCAGCCGGTTAGCTGCGCGGCCTGGCTTTTAGTTCACCCGTGCGCTTCTGCTTTCTGCGCCGCCATGCGGCACGGGTGCCGAAGAAGGTTCCGGCGGCTGTTAACACCCAGATTGTGACCGTGACCGCAGCTTCGCTGGTGGTAATCATTTTAGACCCCCGGTTGGAACGGAATTGATTCGTTTGTTACCCTAGCACGATCTCACTTTGCTCGTCTTGATGCAGGTCAAATAGTCCGCGTATGTAATCACACTGCTTGAGAGATTGACGATTCCGTTCGGTTCTGCTAGATTCCCTGCCCTGTTCCGGCTTTGACCCGGTATTAATTCATCCATTTATAAATGAGTTTTCAACTACATGACCAAAGAACAAATTATTCAGGAAATCATCGCGTCGCTTTCCGCCGACTTGTCGGTGTTCTCCTCGGCTTCAAAGGCCGCCCACGCCGCAGCCACTCACTCGGAATGCCTCCCTGACAACAAGTATGATACGACCGCGCTGGAAGCTTCGTATATCGCTCAGGGGCAGGCCAATCGTGCCCAGGAGATCCGGGTCGCGCTGGAAAGTTACCGTGCCCTGATTCTGCATGACTTTGATGACGATACGCCGATCAGGCTGACGGCTCTGGTTACGCTTGAAAACGGGGAGGGAACCCTGCGGCGGGTTTTTCTCGGCCCTCAGGCCGGAGGCAAGATAATTGCCGATGGCGATGGGGAGATAGTGGTCATTACACCCGGTTCACCTTTGGGGCGTTCGCTTCTGGGAATGCGGAGCGGTGATGAAGTGAAGGCCGGCGACGATGCTGCTGCTATGATATTTACCATCGTTGCTGTATGCTGATGTCATGAAAATAACACTATTGACCCATTTCAAAGAGTTCGATAAACGCTCCAACACCGGTCGTCTGGTGGTCGATGTCCTGGGAAGTTCTGCCGAACAGGTCCGCTGGGACAGAATGAATCCGCCGGCCCGTTTGGTAGATGAGATCGAGGCGGGTGGTGTGGCGTTGGTTTATCCCGGTGCCGTAGACGAAAATGACGGCGATCTGAGCGGCATCACACAGTTCGTTATCATTGACGGCACCTGGCATGAAGCCCGCAAGATTCATCAGCGTAGTCCCTATCTGCAGAAGGTTCGCCGGATCGGCCTGAAAACCGGTGAAAGGTCGGTGTACAACCTGAGGAAGAACCAGAAGGAATTTGGTTTGTGTACGGCTGAATGTGTCATCGAAGTGCTGCGTATGTCGGGAAATATTGAAGAGGCCGAACGGCTTCAGGAACAATTCCTGCTGTTCATCAGGCCGCCAGACGCCATGCGGGGGGCTGTGCAGGGGCACTAGCTGCCGTGGATGTCTTAAAGATTGAATACAGCAAAGGCGGCCTTTTGGGCCGCCTTTGCTGCATTTGCGCCGCATACCGCAGCTATTTCAACCCTTCACGGCGTCCCGGAGTGTTTGCCCGGTAAGGTGATGCAGAGACACTCCCCTTCGGCATAGACCGTTTTCTTGCAAAATAATTTCCCATGCACCATCACCTTGCGCCCCTGGGCCGAGATGACCCGCCCTTCAAGCGTGACCACCTTCTGTAGCGGCAGCAGGTTCTTGAAGCTTACGTTCAGATTGCCGACCACGATCGGATAACCTGCCGCCCATGCGGTCAGCCCCAGTACTTCGTCCATCACCGCAGCGATCGAGCCGCCATGGGCATTGCCCGGAGGGCCCTCGGTTTCGGGGCCGAACCAGATCCGCGCCTGGAGCTGCTGCTCCTCATCACGGTAATAGCGTACCCGGAAGCGGCTGCCGTCTGGATCGCCGGAGACGAAGCGCAACGATGCTCCCACCAGCGCCGGCGCGTCAAATGGGATCCAGCCAGTCTCGCCGGACAGGTCCGGCTGCTGCTGATGAGTGATAGATGTCTTTCCTTCGGTTGACTTTGGCACAGAATATCTCCTTTGTTGGAATTAACGTAAACGTAAAACGATTTGCCGGATTACAATACCAGATTCCAAGCTGGAAAAATAGTCTTCGTCTGAACCTTTATCACGGGCGCTCAACAAAGGGAGATTCAGTTACTTATTTCTCACAATGTATCGTGTAATGTTGTTGCAAGATTTTCGTGTATACGATAGAAGTAACCGATTTAATTAAACTCCGGATTGCACTCGATTTCACGCGCGAGCCACCAGAAACGGAATTGCTTGATGAGCATACAAAAATATCTTCGCCTGCGCAATTGGAGCATCTTCGCCAAAGTCTTTGGAATATCCCTCGTAACTATCATAAGTTGTTTCACATCCGTCTACTTCTTGCTGATTCCTATCTATGAAAAGCAGCTCCTTGAAGAAAGGATGGAAAAAGTCAGCCACTTGGTCGATGTTGCAATTTCGATCTTGCAGCGCAATGACGAGATGGTTCAGAAGGGTTTGATATCTAAGAATGCCGCGCAAAAAGCCTCGTTGGATGAACTCCGTGTTCTGCGGTATGGAACAAATGATTATTTTTGGGTACATGACCTCGGATTGCGGATGCTGATGCATCCGACCAAGCCGGAGCTTGACAACAAAAGTATCGCCGATTACCAGGATTATAATGGTAAGAAATTCTTTGAAACTATGAATCAGGTCGTCAGGGCTTCCGGAAAGGGGTTTGTGAACTACAATTGGCCCCGCCCCAATAGTGAAAATCCGCTTCCGAAACTTTCCAGGGTTCAACTTTTTAAGCCGTGGGGCTGGGTGATCGGTACCGGAATTTATGTCGATGATGTCTATGCCAAGGCTGCAGAAGTTCGGAGTCAGGTCGTTACAATAGGAGTGCTTTTTTTCGGGTTGATCTTGACCTATTCCATGTACGCAGCCCGGCGGATAAATCAGCCCCTGCGCGAAACGCTGCAACTGGCTTCGCAATTAGCCAACAATGTTGCTGACACAACCCAATTCGCTTCGGTCGGCAACGATGATACGCGGCGCCTTTTGCAAGTTATGCAGCATATGGTGGCGGATCTTCATGAAGCCCGTAATGCCGCCGATTCGGCCAATAAAGCCAAAAGTGAATTTCTGGCTACCATGAGCCATGAAATCAGAACCCCGATGAACGGCGTCATCGGCATGACGGATTTGCTGCTTGACACCGAACTCGATGAAACGCAGCGTGAATATGCCGAGTTGGTGAAAATGAGCGGCGATTCGCTGCTTGACCTGATCAACGATATCCTTGATTTTTCTAAAATTGAAGCTCGCCGTATGGAGCTTGAAAAGCTGGATTTTGATATTCGCTCCGTCTTCGACGATGTTTACTTAATGATGAGCTTGAACACCCGCGAAAAAGGTCTTGAGCTGAAATTGGATATTGCGGAGGACATCCCTGAAATACTAGCTGGTGACCCCAAACGACTCAGACAGGTGCTTGTTAATTTGATTGGCAATGCGATCAAGTTTACGGCTAGCGGTTCAATATCTATTCATGTTGCCATGGAACGACACAGCGAAACTGAGATGACTCTTCGGACCTCGGTTACTGATACCGGCATCGGCATACCGGCGGATAAGACAGGGCTGCTGTTCAACCCATTCACGCAGGCAGATAGCTCGACTACCCGCCGTTTTGGCGGAACTGGACTCGGTCTGGCCATCTGCAAACAATTGTCTGAACTTATGGGTGGAACAGTTGCTGTTGAAAGTTCCGTTGGTGTTGGTTCTACCTTCTGGTTCACCGCTCAATTGAGTGTCCCGGAACAACCGGCGCCCTTGATTTCCCTGGTTGCCGGCAGTGCTGTAATTAAAAGCAGTTGTTGCCTGGCGCGCATCCTTATAGTCGAAGATAATGCGGTAAACCAGTTGTTGTTGAAGGAACACCTGATCAGATGTGGGTACCATGCCGAGATCGCAGACAATGGACCTGAGGCGCTCAGCCGGTTGCAGGAGGATTGCTTCGATCTGGTATTTATGGATTGCCGTTTGCCCGGAATGGATGGATACGAGGCTACTGCCCGCATTCGGGATCCTGATTCCAATGTCAAAAACCATGATATTCCGGTTATCGCCTATACGGCAAATGTCCTGCCGGATGATCGAGAGCGCTGCCTGGCGTCGGGGATGAATGATTATCTTTCCAAACCGCTGCGGATGCAGGCATTGACAAGTGTGCTGGAGCGCTGGCTGCCACAACGTAAAGAGGATATATCGTGATATTCAATTCATTCAGAAATCTGGGCATTCTCCAGAAAATCATGACAGTAGCCGTTGTAAGTGTTTTTCTGGTGGCCTTGACGCTGCTTCTCTACATCCTGCCACTTTTTGAACGCATGATAATGGAAGAAAAAAAGCTCGCTACACGGCACGTCGTTGAAGTGGCCTTTCATGCTGTTGAGGAGTTTGGCGAAAAGGCGCGCAGCGGGGTGATGTCACTGGAAGATGCCCAGAATCTGGCGAAACAGCAGATAAAGGGAATCCGTTACCAGGGGCAGGAGTACTTCTGGATTAACGACCTCCGTCCGCATATGATTATGCATCCGACCAAACCGGAACTTGATGGCAAGGATTTGAGCAATCTTAAGGATCCACAAGGCAAACGACTCTTTGTCGAATTTGTCAAAAAGGTACAGGAGTCCGGCGCAGGTTTTGTCGATTACCTTTGGCCTAAACCCGGCAGTAGCGAGCCGGTCCCAAAAATATCGTACGTAAAACTATACAAGCCGTGGGGCTGGATTGTCGGCAGTGGAATATATGTTGATGACGTGCAGGAGGATATGGCGCGACTGCGTTGGACGGTGGTTGGGATAACCTTCGGCCTCTCCCTGTTTATGCTGGCACTGGCTTTTTCGGTTGGCCTTGGGATCACCCGTCCACTCAATAAGGTTGTTGCCAGGCTTGATGATATCTCGCATGGCGAAGGCGATCTGACGCAGCGTCTTGAGGTTAAGTACAATGACGAATCCGGGGCCTTGGCCAGATCATTTAACCAAATGAATGAAAAGCTTGTCGATATCGTGCGTCAGATCCACTCATCCAGCGATGAACTTGCCGCAATCAATTCTGACATTCTCTGCGTTTCCAAGCAGGGTGTGAATACGGCCACGCTTCAGTCAGAGAATGTTATGACAACGGTATCGGCCGTTACCGAAATCGACGTGTCTCTCAAAGAGATCAGCCGTAATGTCAACGGTCTTTCTGTTTTCAGCAATGAAACTACTGAATCCATTCAAGCAATTGTCCGCAGTATTGACACATCGGCTGAAAAGGTTGAACAGCTGAAACATTTTGTCGATGAGGTCACAGCTTCACTTGGATTAATCGCGCTGTCTATGAAAACGGTCAGTGAAAATGTGACTTCGCTGTATAACGCTTCAGTTACCACCGCAACCTCTGTTGCCCAGATGGACTCAACAAGCAGGCAAGTGCATAAAAACGCCGGCAGATCGGCCGAAACAGCTTCTCAGGTGCTGTTGGATGCACAGCAGGGCAAAGAATCCGTTGATGCAACCATAGAAGGGATCAAGCATATTCACGATGCTGCGAGGATTACATCTGATGCGATTGGATCACTCACAAACCGGGTAGAAAATATCGGTTCAATTCTGACCGTAATTAGCGAAGTAACCAGTCAGACGCATCTGCTCTCTTTGAATGCGTCAATAATTGCCGCCCAGGCGGGAGTGCACGGCAAGGGTTTTGCCGTGGTGGCATCCGAAGTCAAGGAACTGGCAGAAAAAACACGTGTCTCAACTCAGAAAATTGACTCCGTTATACAAAGCATTCAGAGCGAGGCACAATTGGCTTTAAATGCCATGAAACGAGCTGAAAAATGTATCCAGGAAGGTGCCGAGCTTTCACACAAGTCTGGTGAAGCTCTCGAAAAAATTGTTGATGGTGTTGAGTCGGTGCGTGAACAAACAGATGAAATTGCTTCAGCAATGGATGAGCAGGTTGCAGGAAGTCGGGTGATCCATCAGGCCATGGAGCAGGTTTCACACATGGTTTCGCAGAGTGCCACTGCAATTCGCGAACAGGAGCTGGCGGTTGAAAACATCACTGGCGCTGCCGGAAAAATGCACGAGCTGGCAAGGGAAGTGTTCGATTCCACGCACAGCCAGAACAAATCAGTCAAGCAGATTGCTGCAGCCAACTATGATGTGATAACAATGATAGCTCATATAAAGAGTGCCTGCGATGAGCAGAATATCGGCAGCGGCTATATCATCGATGCCATAGAAAATATTCGTGACTCTGCCGATGGCAACCTGCAATCAATGCTGACGCTTGATCGGTCGATTGAACAGCTTGCGACGCAGATAGAGCTTCTTGAAAGTCAGATCGGGAGATTTCGGACATAAGGTGAAAGGAGGTCGGGAATTCCTGCTGTTTCAAGTACGATGAATGTCAGGCTTTGAATTTATTTTCTGTGCCGGAGATCAGCCGCCGGATGTTCTCGTGGTGGCGGATTATTACGATCAGGGCGATCACAAGCGTCACAAGCGTAACGATTCTGCTTCCTCCCAGGAAATACACCGCTACAGGCATCGCGGCTGCAGCGGAGATTGATCCAAGCGAAACATAGCGCCAGAGAAACATCAAAACGGCAAACAGTGCCACTGCAATTGCAACTGCCAGAGGAGCCAGCGCCAGAAACACCCCCAACGCGGTAGCGACACCCTTCCCCCCCTTGAATTTGAGAAATACAGAAAAAACGTGACCGCAGAAAGCGGCCAGACCCACCAATGCAGCGGTTTCCGGAGGCAAGGAGCTGAATTTAACGAGGACGACGGGAAGCAGCCCCTTCATGCAGTCGCCGACCAGTGTAATGATGCCGACCTTACGCCCTACCGTCCTATACAGGTTGGTCGCGCCGATATTGCCGCTTCCCTCCTTACGGACATCGATCCCGTACGCTTTTCCGAGCAGCAGCCCGGTGGGGATCGATCCAGCCAGATAGGCCGCTGCAATCACGATAAGCATGGCAAATATGTTCGTTCCGTATTCGGTCACTGTTTATATCCCTGCAATTATTTTCCACCCTTCCGGCTCTTTTACAAGCCTTAGATGTTCAGTTCCGTTTAGAGTCATTTCTTTGCCCCGTACCCGAACTTTCATGCGGTAGCTGCTGACCGTTTCAGCACTATTGCCATTAACGGTTATAGATGCTGTACCTGCCACGTACGTGAGCTGTTCAAAATCCTTGAAATTCTTTTCCAGACTCGCTTTGAGCTGGAGAAAATTCTTATCCTTATCGCTATAGTGCGGCGACACAACCGAGATGTATTTAGAAACGTCTCGTGAGTTCAATGCGTTGGCGCGGGTTGACAGGATATTGAGTATCTCATGGCGCTCCCGCTCCGGGTTGCTGCAGCCCGATACAAACAGCAGTGCTGCAAATAATATACAGAGCAGCCTGCCGATCACTAAAAGAAGGAGTCCATGACCTTGTTGGCGTCTGCTATGTATGCGCTGCCGGGAAACTCACGGGCAAGTTGACCGAATACCTCGCGCCCCTTCGCTTTCTGACCATCCTCCAGATACGCTCTGCCCAGATAATACAGTACTTCGTCGCGACGTTCCGAGTCGGAAAAGGTTTTGAGAGATTCGTCAAAACGGGCAATAGCCGCTTTGAAGGCACCGGTCTTCAAATAAAAGCGTCCGACGTACAGTTCGTACCGGAGTTGCATGTCGCGGCACTCGCGATACTTCTCCTTGACCTCTGCGAGTTGGGCTCCCTCAGGATAAAGTTTAAGGTAGGAATCAAAGGTTGTTTGCGCATTTTTTACCGGAGTCTGGTCAGTGTCTATACTGTGGATCTGTTTAAAGTAGCTCAATCCCTGCCGATACAACGCAAAGTCAGCTTGCGGGTGCTTTGGATGCAGTTTCCGGAAATCATCATATCCGGCAGCCGCTTCGATATAATCACCATTCAGGAAATATGCGTCTGCAATGTTAAGCTCGGCTTTTGTGGAAAGTTCAGGAGACTGATAAGACTCCTTTACCTTCTTCCACTGGGCGATGGCATCTTCATATTTTCCGTCCTGATAGAACTGCTCTCCCTCTTTATAGAGCAGATCAGGCTGTTTATTTACCTGTGGCGTGGCGCACCCCTGCAAAAGTGCCGAAGCAAGAATAAGGGTGCCGATCAGTTTTGCAGCTGTTCTCATACGTATCCTTTTTGAATCGGTGGCATTATACGATTCCCGCACCGCGTGGATCTGCCAGCAACCGGCCGATAATATCATGGTTAAGCCATAGAGTCGCCGAGCCGGGATTCCATGAACTATGAAGCATCAGGCGACCGGTGGCAAGGAACACTATCCGTGATAATTCAGCGCAGACCAGCTGTTTCTGATCGGAGTGCATTTCCATAAGTTCGGCAGAAGCGGCCAGCATAAGCTCGGCTTGTTCGCGGGTATTGTGCTGCGGCCAGGTTGAAAAGTCTTCGATCCGGTCGAGAATCGGGGAGGAAAGATAGCGGTCAGCGCGTTCCAGCAGATTGGCTACAGTCTCACCCTCTTTCAGCATGGCCTGGCAGCGGGCCTCAACAAGAGATGCAATCTGCCCGCCAGCTTCACGGCGAATAGCGCTTAGAAGCGGATATAGTGATATTTCAACACCAAGAAAAAGTGCGCTGGAGTTAGTCTGTATTTCCGGGCAGTTGAAAACAGTCGCTGGTATGCCTTTGGATGAAGCTTCCTTGGCAATGTCTTCTAGACGCATTTTGGCGATACCCTGTACGTAAGGCGTATATGACTGCCAGCGATACTCGCCGTTTACCAGTACCCCGGTGCCGTGGTAGCCGTATGCCGTGTAGCAGACCCTGCTTCCGGTTCCGGCGTTACGCTCGCGAATGGCTGCGGTTCCTTCGATCAGATACCGAAAAGTGTCCGCTGTAACTTCGTTGAAGCTGGTGTCGCAGAGCTGGCCAAGCGGACTGTTCCAGAAAATTTCCGAGGCCAGATATTTGTCGCCGGTGCCTTTGAAAATCCGGTTCAAGAGCGGCATGAAGACTCGGGCACGGGGAATGCCGCCTGCCATGGAATGAGCAAGCAGGATGTTGGCATTTGCAGGAATAAGTTTGATCAGCTCTGCTTCAACCTGTGCCAGATTAGAGCGAAAGCGGGCAGTTCCGGCGGCATGAGCTTTTTCAATACTTCCTTCGATGAAGCTGATGGTGGCAAAATCATCCGGACGGGCTTTTTTAAGCTGTTCAGCCACAGAAGGAAGTCCATCGACGCTCTCCATATCAAAGCCGGCTTCCAGCGGGATATTGACGATCTGTCCGCCCAGGAGCGCTTCCGCTTCAGACAATTCTTCGGCATTAAGTGGTCTCAGCGCGCCGTCACTGCCCCTGCGTCCGACGGTCGTGCCGATCACCGTCATGCCGATCCGTTTTGCTTCATCAACCAGGCCGTTGGCATAGCCGCGGCCAAATAACTCACCTGCCAGCACCAGCACGTCTCCGGCTTTGTATCCAGCCGGTTCAGGCAGCTGCAACAGTGGTTTGTATTCCGTCATGTGATCCCCCAGGTTGGATAAAATAAGCCTCCCTTTTATCATGAATAGCCCTGTCATGTGAACATAAAAAGCGGCCGTCATTATGCCGTTCTGGATCAAGGTTTGACGTTTACAGCTTGAAATGGCTTTCCGGCGGAAGCAATACCGCCTCTTCCCGGGTTTGATGCCTCTCCCTCTTCAACCACTTTTCCAGCTTGCCAAGCAAATCAGGCAGTAAAAGAGGCTTGGAGAGATGATCGTCCATCCCGGCAGCAATGCATCTGTCTCTATCCTGCTTCATGGCATTTCCGGTGAGCGCAATTACCGGAATGTCGTGCCGACGTACGGCTGAAGACGGATTGCGGATTACGGCTGTTACTTCGTAGCCGCTCATTTCCGGCATCATGCAATCCATCAGCACCAGGTCATAATCCTCTTTTTCGAGTGCCCGTAGCGCCTCTTTGCCGTCACCAGCCACATCAACCTGATAGCCATAGTTTTTCAGCAGTTTGGGTACTATATTCCGGGCTCTTGGCTCATCTTCGGTCAACAGGATGCGGATGCCGTTTCCGGAGTGCATGTAATCGTTGGAGCCGGGTGCTGGAATCTGCTTTGGTGCTGCAACAGCATTTCCTCTCTGTTTTTCCATTTTAACGGTAAACCAGAAGGTGGAGCCCACATCCTCCTCGCTCTCTACTCCTATTCTGCCCCCCATCAATGCGACCAACTGTCTGCAAATAGCCAGCCCCAGTCCGGTGCCACCATATCTGCGGGTCGTGGAGCTGTCGGCCTGGGTGAATGGGGCAAATATCTGTTCCAGCTTGTCTGCCGCTATACCTATGCCGCTGTCGCGCACCAGAAACCGGAGGGTAGCGGAGTCCGCATCTTCTGAGTCTTTGCAGACATGAAGCGTTATGCTGCCTTCGGGGGTGAATTTGATGGCGTTGCCGATCAGGTTGGAGATGATCTGGCGCAGTCGTCCCGCGTCACCTTTCAATGCCGTTGAGACTTCAGCATCTATTGACGAAATGAGCTTCACCCTTTTTTTCGCGGGCCGAAAGCGACAGTAGGTTGATGGTGTCTGAAATCACCGGTTGCAGGTCAAAGTCGGATGTCTCCAATTCGATCTTGTTAGCTTCTATTTTGGAGAGGTCGAGGATGTCGTCGAGCAGATGTATCAGCTCGATCCCTGATTTTTTTGCGCTTTCGGCGAATTCGTGCTGTTCCGGAGTCAGTGCTGTATGCTGCAGCAGTTGAATCATGCCGATGACGCCGTTCATCGGTGTACGAATTTCATGGCTCATGTTGGCAAGGAACCGGCTCTTGGCGATATTGGCAGATTCGGCGGCGGCTTTGGCCTGGAGTAAATCAGCTTCAGCTCTCTTGAGTTCGGTGATGTCCCGAGCCATAAAATAGAGACAGTCTTCCCCCATGACCTTGATCGGCATCAGATACATCATGGCGTTCCGTTTTTCCCCCGATCTGGTTTTAAGGATGAATTCATAATTTTCCAGATGTCCCTGCTCCTTGACAATTTCAATGGCTCGGGCACGTACCTCCGGACCCCAGAGTCCCAGATCCAGTGAGGAATGCCCGAGAACTTCACTTTTATCCCATCCGGTCAATTTTTCAAAACCCGGGTTAACTTCAATAAAGTGACCACTTGCCAAGTCGGTTATGCCGACCATGTCCGGCATAAGTTGAAAAAAGCTGGCGTACTTCTGCTCTGAAAGACGCAGTGTCTCCTCCGCCTGCTCCCGCCTGGTCAGGGTATCGGCAAGAATGACATTGTTGTAGTTTGCGCTGGAGATCATCCTGGCCAATTTTGAATAGAATCCCATGGCTCTTCGGACGGTCTCTCTGCTCCAGCGGGGCACCCGGTCAAGCGACGCCAGGTACTCGGCCTCGTCATAGCCGAAGCGCCGTGCCTGGGCGCGGAACAGCTCGTAATCCGGCTCCTCGTCATCGTAGAGGAACTGTCCCAGAAAAATGTTGCCGATATGCCTGTCGCCCAGCATGATCGGGGTAGCGATATCCCACATGTTATTTTTGCAGCGATATTCTTTGAAGGTTCCCGGTGGGACGCCGCTGGAGAGAGATATGTCGCTTTCGTGGCAGAAAGTACAGGACTCGGACATTGCCCGGTGGAATTTGATACAGATATCCTGCCAGCCGGTGCCGACCAGCACCGTGCCTTTGAGGTCGATGATGCCTACTCCGATACCGGCAAGGGCATAATAATCATCCATCATCTCCTGAAGGGAAACTACATCGATGATGTCTGCCAGCTCGACGTCTGCAAAGTCCCGTAGTCCAGTTTCAGCTTCATCAACATTCTTTTGAGTCATTGTCGTAACTCCAATGGAAGTATTGATCTTTAAAAATAGCGAAGTAATAACGGCTGTATTGTTTGAATAAGTTGTCTTGTGTCAAGGGCTAATACGCTGCCGCCATGATCACAAATGAACCGTACGGTTGCGCCCCTCATGTTTTGCCTGATACAGAGCATTATCGGCACGTTTCAACAGGGTTTCCAGTGTGTCGCCATCGGCAAGAGCAGCAACCCCGACACTTGTCGTCACACGGACAGTGGTCTTGTTGTTCTGAATCTCCATCTGTTCGATCCTTTGACGGATGCGCTCGGCCAGCAAAAGCATGTCGCTGCTCGAAGTCCCGGTCGCCACGACAGCGAATTCCTCGCCGCCGTATCTCCCTGCAACGTCGTAATCCCTCAACATCTCTTCAATAGACTGTGCAACACGCTTTAGCACCAGATCGCCAAAGGGATGGCCGTATGTGTCATTGATCCTCTTGAAATGGTCAAGATCGATCATTATGAGACCCAGCGTCCCGCCGTTACGTCTGGCCCGTTCAAACTCTTCACTGAAACGTGTCATCAGAAAACGGCGATTACGGAGCCCGGTCAGTTCGTCGGTGATGGAGGCTTCCTTGATCGCCAGATTTGCTGCCTCAATCTTCGCGGCCATCTGGTTGAGCATCAGGTAGGACGAGCCCAGGAGAAGTACCAGCGACAGGATGGAGAGGCCGATGATGGCTTTGAGGTTAAGGTCAAGCTCATCCTCGATCTTTTTAAAAGGAATGCTGACGCTGATGCCGCCCCGGATATCACCGACCTTGTAGTTAAATTTGAAATGGCACTTCTGGCAGGATTGCTCCACCATCAGCGGCGCCATGTAACGATACCTGGGTCCGGTTGGTCCCCTCTCTATTTCCGAAAATTCCCGGTTCCCCTCTTCAAAGCTCTTCAAGGCCCGCTGCTCGAACAGATCAGGGGCGTTCTCCTTGTTGAGCAACTGACGGCTGGTTATATGAAACTGGATCCCGCTATGCTCGCTGAAGATATTAGAAATTTCCTTGGTCATGAGCGCCGGATTGCGCAGTGTAAATACCCGGCCGTCAGCGACAACGACATCCGGTTCTGTCCCGATCTCCCGCAGGTAACGGTTGGTCTCCACGCCGTTTTTCTTCTCCACGTAGATCCCGCCGAATCCTGCATTCCACCGCCGCACCCTCACAATCAGATCGAAATAGGAAGCCGCTTGCTGCTTGACCGAGTCCATCAACAGACGATTGTTGCGCAGGTAGATGCCGAGGTAGATGGCCACTATCACCAGAGAAATTACCAGGCTCAGGTTCAGGTAAAACATCATGGCCGGATTCATTTTACGCAGGGATGGAAACTTCATGGATTCGTCCTTTGGGCTTTATATAAAACATAAACGTGTCTGGAATTAGCAGGCTGATGATTGAATAGCAGTAGAGCCTGGACGGGATAAATTGGGATTTTACCATTTTTATTGTTTTAACGGGGCCTAAAAAACACTACCATTGGAAATATTTATATACAATCTCAAGCCTTCTCCAAGGCAACAGTCAAGCCGGCCCTCTCAACAAAACCTTGGTCCAGGTACATCTCACCCGGAATGCCGGCGTGACAGATGCACCTGTTTCGTGCTAGAGTAATACAGATTTACAGGAGAATATTTACATGAATAACGACCTGATTCTTCTCGGACATGGCAGCGGCGGCAGACTCTCTCACCAATTGCTTGACGAACTGATCATACCTATTGTCAGCGGGACTCTACCCTCCGGGCAGAACGATGCGGCACTGCTTGAAGCTATCCACGGACGGATCGCCTATACAACCGACTCTTTTGTCGTTGATCCGATATTTTTCCCGGGCGGAACCATCGGCAGTCTGGCTGTTCACGGTACTGTCAACGATCTGGCAATGATGGGCGCCAGACCGCTCTGGTTGAGTGTAGGTCTGATCATCGAAGAGGGTTTCAGTAAAGCGGATCTGAAGGCAATTCTGGAGGATATGCGCTCGGCGGCCGATGCTGCGGGGGTTGCCATTGTTACTGGCGACACCAAAGTTGTCCCGCGCGGCAAGGCGGACAAGATTTTTATCACGACCTCCGGCGTTGGCGCAGTCGAACATAATCTTCCGATTCACGGTGCCAATGCACAGCCGGGAGATGTTATTATTATTAACGGCACGATCGGTGATCATGGCATTGCGGTCATGGCAGGCCGTGAAGGACTTGAGGTCGGAACTGAAATAAAAAGCGATTCAGCGGCTTTAAATAGTCTGGTCGCCGACCTTTTAGTGGAGGTGGGCGCTGACCTCCATGTGCTGCGCGACCCTACGAGGGGCGGCGTGGCAACCACGATCAAGGAAATTGCTCAGCAGTCCGGCGTCGCCATAACCCTGCGCGAAGAAGCGTTGCCGGTCAAAGCGGCGGTGCGTGGTGTCTGTTCGATTCTGGGGTTGGATCCCCTGTTTGTGGCAAACGAGGGAAAGCTGCTTGCATTTGTGTCGGCTGATGCTGCAAACGATGCCTTGTCTGTCATGAGGAAACATCGGCTGGGGGGCGATGCGGCCATAATCGGCTCTGTTGAAGCTGGTCCGGCCGGCCGGGTGCAGATGGAAACGGTGATTGGCGGTATGCGCTCTGTTGATATGCTTTCCGGAGAACAGTTGCCGAGGATCTGCTAGGATGGCAAAGGAAAAAGCACCGGTAACCGCTGCGGTACGTGAGCTGCGCGCCGAAAAAGTTCTGTTTTGCGACCACCTCTACGCTTACGAGGAAAAAGGGGGCACTGCTGCCTCTTCCCGTGAACTGGGTGTTGACGAGCATGCCGTCATTAAAACGCTGGTGATGGAGGATGAAAGCCGCGCGCCGCTGATTGTCCTTATGCATGGTGACCTGCAGGTTTCCACCAAAGAGCTGGCGCGTGTGATGGGCGTAAAGCAGGTTTCTCCCTGCACGGCTGATGTCGCTCAAAAACAGAGCGGCTATCTGGTCGGAGGCACTTCACCATTTGGCACTCGTCACACGATGCCGGTCTATATGGAAGAGAGCATTGCCAGTCTGCCAAAAATTTATATCAACGGCGGTAAGCGGGGTTATCTTGTCGAGATGGCTCCGTCAGAACTCATAAGGGTGCTGAAGCCGCATCTGGTAAATGTCGGCATCCGGTAGTAACCATAAATATTTTCTGTTCTTTCGGCAGAAGAATGGTTGGCGAACGCACTATCTTGTTTTCAGGATTAGAAAGGGGAGTTTATGATCAGAAAAGCACAGATTGCAGATATAAAGAATATTCAAAAACTGCTGATGACCTTTGCTAACCGGGGGGATATGCTTTCCCGCTCGCTGTCGGAACTGTATGAGTCGATGCGCGATTTTTACGTTGTTGAAGAGGATGGTGTTCTGCTGGGCGCTGCTGCATTGCATATTGTGTGGGAGGATCTTGCCGAGGTGCGTTCTGTTGCTGTGACGGAGGATGCAGGTCGCAAGGGAATCGGCAGTAGTCTTGTACAGGCTTGTATAGCTGAAGCCCGTGAAATAGGGCTGAAACGGATATTTTGTCTGACCTATAAACCTGACTTTTTCGGCAAGCATGGCTTCCGTCTGGTGGATAAAGCCGAATTGCCTCATAAAGTCTGGGGCGATTGTATAAAATGTCCAAAATTTCCGGATTGTGATGAAAATGCGATGATACTGGATCTGTAAAATACGAAAGGGCGGCTATATAGCCGCCCTTTCGTAACTCTGCTCCTGATTGCCGCATGTATAAAAATCTAATCCTCTTTGAATTCAACCGAAACCATATTCCTGCCGCGGCGTTTACTTTCAAACATAAGCTTGTCGGCACGTTCAATAAGAGACCCTACTGAATCCCCCTTTTGCGCGGCTGTCGCTCCGACCGAAACCGTTACCTTCAGCGTTTCTCCGTTATCAAGTGTCAGTGCCGAACTTTCAACCAATCTGCGCAACCGGTCAGTCAGCTTGAACAGATCGTCTTTTTTGGTGTTTACCAATAGTACGACGAATTCCTCGCCCCCCCATCGTCCGATGATGTCAAAGGAACGGAGGCTGTTGGCAATGGTTGCGCTGATCATTTTGAGGATGCGATCCCCTACAGTATGTCCATGTGTATCGTTGATGGTTTTGAAATGATCGGCATCAATGAACATTACTGAAAAGTCAAAACCATACCGTTTAAATTCTTCCAGTCGTGCCGCAAGATTGATTTCAACAAAGCGTCGGTTGGCGATACCGGTCAACAGATCATGCATCGCCAGTTCCTGAAGTTCTTCAAGTCGCTGCCGCATTGCATAGCGTGGTGAATTGCTGCTGTGAATTTCAACCGCAACCACATATTGCTCACTAACCTCCCGTACCGGGGCGATCCGGATAGATATCGGCAGCAGGTGACCTTCCTTGTGGCAGATATAAGCCTCAATTTCAGTGAGAGTTGCTATGTCGAATACGCGCCGTATCGGACAGATATTGTTTTCACAAAGATTGTTGCCATGTTTGTCCAGCGGCTGAAAAATATCACAGTAATTTCTGCCTTGAACGTCTGCAGAGCTATAACCGGTCAGGCTGGTAGCGCCTTTATTCCAGTAGGTGATGCACCCTTCCTTGTCCACAAAAAAGATGCCATCGTACAGGTTGTCCAAAATTTCGCGGTAAAAATCGACTGTATCCAGCATGGTTTCACCTTTCTGAATTTAGGGAAGGTTAGATGTGGTACATGACGCGATGGTCCGCCTCGTTTTCAATACCCATGTCGCGGGCTCTCTGACAAAGGGTTTGCAGGGTCATACCGCCAAATAGAGTGTCAAGCAGTGCGTTTGCTTCTGCCCAGACGGTCTGGGTGACGCATTTGCCTTCAAAAGGACATTCTGTCTTGCGGCGCCGTTTCTTTGGCGTTGCTCCGTCGCAGTCAACCAGTAAAACATCCTGCTCAGTGGCATTAAGTATATCAAGAACCGTAATTTCTTCCGGTTTACGTGACAGAGCATATCCGCCTTGCGGTCCACGTTTGCTTTTCAGGAGACCTGCACGTTTCAGGTTCTGGAAAATCTGCTCCAGATAACGTGGAGAAATCTGTTGCCTTCGTGATATGTCTTGAATCTGGGCAGGTGCAGGGCCGCAGTTGTAGGCGATGTCTAGCATAGCTCGCAGGCCGTATCTGCTTTTAGTCGAGAGGCGCATACGTGTAACTCCGTTGAGAATGAAAATGCGAGAAATCATGACGGAAGCAGACCAAGGTTGTCAAGAAAATAAACAGTTGGACAATGGCTTGTCGCCGCGATTATCGAGCCCTTATGACGTTCTTAAGTCTCACTGAAACGATCCGGAAATTATAGTGCCGTGCGGGCAATTGTTGCGGCAAATACAGCCTCTGCCCCGAATTTTTTCAGCTCTTTGGCACATTCATCCATGGTGCTGCCGGTTGTCATAACATCATCCAGCAGCAGTATTCGTTTGCCTGCGATACGGTCGGGTCTGTAGACCGTAAAGGCTCCTTTCACGTTCACCCGCCGCTCTGTTGCCGAAAGCCCGATCTGGGGTTCCGTTGGTCTGGTTCTTGTGAGAGCATCCGTCAACATCGGTATTGAGAGATGGCGTGACAATGCCTTTCCAAGTAGTACGGCCTGGTTAAAGCCGCGTTGGCGCAGGCGGGAGCGATGTAACGGTACAGGAATTATAAGGTGTGGTTCATGGCCTGTTAAAAAGCCATTCACCGCTTCCAGGGATAAGAGCGCCAGTGCTGACCTAAGATGCGTCTGCTGATTATACTTGAAGTCATGGATCAGATCGCGAATGTGACCTTCATAGAGAAATTGAGAACGGGCTGAATCAAAATGGGGTGGATGAGTCAGGCACGCGCCACAGCGGTGATCGCCGCCTGCCCCGGTAAAAGGAATACCGCAGAGCGGGCAGAGCGGTGATGAAACAAGCGGCAGGCGCTCAAGGCATGCGGTGCAGATGTGAAGTTTGCCGGCATTCGGGATAAATGAGTGGCAGATGTGGCAGATCGGTGGGAGAATAACGTCAAGCAGCACATGGAGGAACTGCTTGACTGGAAACATCTAGAATCCAAGTTCTGTGTTGACTACCAGAACATGGAGGTCGGTAAAGCGTGGCTTTCGATCAATGATGGTGGTCACCCGGCAGAGCCGGTCAGGTGAGTTGCAGTCACTGCATAACCCGGTAGATGAGCAAGGTGTTTTGAAGTTGAGACGTTTTGAATTGGGCGGGGTTGCCCAGGCCTTGATCCGCTCAATGGCATCCTGAACCGTGCCGTCAACCAGTTTGTTGCGACCGACGACGACAATCACCTTTTGCGGACCGAAGAGCATTGCTCCAACCCGGTTGCCTGTGGCATCGATATTGACCAGTTCACCGTTCAGGGTCAGAGCGTTGCAGCCGGACAGAAACAGGTCACAGGTCAGCTGACGGCGCATAATCGCAAGTTTTTCATCGCGCGAGAGAGCAGGGGAGGTGTGATTGAGAATCTCTTTACCTCCATCTCGCAACTGTTTCTCCACATCCAGAGAGGTGATTGACATTGAGCCGCCGAAACCGACTGTGCTGGAGTCGGTCGCTCCCGCTATGATATATTCTGCTGCGGACTGTGATGTTGCGCAGTACCGTGCGGTGAAGCCGTTCTTTTCGAGCGACTCCACCGCTTTTCGGCACTTCTGTTCATAACTCCAATTGACAAGAGATTCTGTCGTTTCCATGAGAATCCCTATTTCGAAACTTTAACAGACTTGATTATGACCGGGGTTTCAGGAAGGTTCTGAAAAACCATGTTTACGTTCGAAGTCTTTACCGAAACAATTTTGTCAACGATATCCATTCCATCAATCACCTTGCCGAAGACCGTATAGCCGGCGCCATCAGGACTGGGGCGGTTAAGCATGTCATTATTGACGACATTGATGAAAAATTGCGCTGTGGCGCTGTCAGGAGCTGCGGTTCTGGCCATGGCGATGGTGCCGCGATCATTTTTCAGGCCATTGGCGGCCTCGTTCTTGACGGGGGCTTTGGTTGGCTTTTGTTTGCGGTCAACGGTGAAGCCGCCACCCTGGGCCATGAAGCTGGGGATGACGCGGTGGAAGATGGTACCGCTGTAAAATCCGCTTTTGGTGTAATCAAGAAAATTTTTGACGCTTAAGGGTGCCTCTTTTTCATAAAGTTCTATTTTGACGTTTCCCAGGCTGGTTTCCATAGTGACTACTGGATTCTTCGTCTGTTTGACGGTCTCGGCGGCATAGGAAATACCGACTGAAATAAGCAGTGTGACGGTTGCTACAGCAAGCTTTCTGAACATAAAATCTCCTTTTTTGTCTGGTAGTTTTTATCGTGCGGCATCTATATTTAATCGCTTGCTAACCATACAATGGCAACATGAATATTGTGGGTAGAATCTAGTACAATTGGGTGTCCGGCTTAATCGGTAACCCCGTCTTCGGGTCGTTATCAGCCATGCCGACTTTTAGGGTAAAAGAAAACGATTGACCGGGATTCAGGTTCTTCGGGCCCCACTCCATGGAGATGACTCTGTTTTTATAGCTGGTAAGGGGCACCTTTTGATCATTCGTGGCAACAGTGCCGAACTTGTTGGAAATATAGGCGATGTCCGGTCGGTTTAACGGATCCCACTCGATGAAATCTGCTTTGCCGGTATAGCTATGGGATTCATCTGCGAGTGGATTGCCATAATCAAACATACCGAGATAATTATACTTACTAGTGTCTATCATCATCTCGGTGGTAATGAGGCCGTCCTTGAACCAGCCGATATTGCCTTTTGAAAAAGTATAATAATTGCCGATCCAGGGTTCATCGCCATACACATACCTGAAAAATGTCGGGATGTTACCTTTGTTTGTCAGTTTTGTGGTCAAAGTAACGAAAGAATCTCCAGTCTGGTAGAACATGGTTCTTTCAATAAATACCGGCACATTGTTGACCATGGTCCGGTGTTTGCTGATTATTGTCAAATCCAAAGCAGAATTTTCCAAAACCTTGCTTGAGAGAAAAGTCCAGGTGGAAGGAAGTATCTGCTGGTTGTCGGCATCCTCGATGCCTTCGTTAACATTGCACCAGATGTGGAAGTAGCGATTGCCATCAAAGTATGACATGCCGGTTTCGTTATTGTTGGCCGCCTGATAGTCCGGATCACCGGTAGGGAGTCCCCCGCCGATAAACAGACCTGATACAGGCTTGTGGGTAGTGCTGCCGATATAACGTCCCAAAGTGATGATAAGCTTTCTGCCGTTAGGATATAAGGTCTTGATGAACCCTCTGCCGGATTGTTCATTCCATTCGAAATTAGTACAGGGCCTGTTATCTGTGGGTACGCATGCCGTTGAGATCTTTGCACCCTTTAGATTGGGTAGTGATGCTCCCCACAACAGCCGTTCGCTATCTTCAGGAGACAGGTCGTCGGTTACTTCCAGCCAGTCGCCATTTTCGCCTCTGAGAAGATAGATTCCTTCACGATCATGACGGTAATCAATCGATATTTTGGAGTAAAGCAATATTGCGGCGGCAACACATAGCAGCAAAATAGTTGAAATTATATAATGACTTTTAAAGAACATCCCTAGCCTCTACTTTTTATTTTCAGCATTTGACTGAACAATATGAAGTAAAAAGTTTACAAAATCAACATATTGAACGCTAATTAAATGGCATAAATGCTATGCGTTCGATTGCAAGTGATTCACCAGATCTGCAAGGCAGGCGATAAAAGCCGGGGAGCTGTTGAGAGCTTCGGTGCGCCGGAAATCGACAATGCCAAGTGAGGTTGCTTCGTCCTTGTACTGAATATCGATTTCGTAGAGGGTTTCAATGTGATCGGAGACAAACGACAGCGGCACCATCAGAAGCTGCTTGCAGCCGGCGGCAGCCAGCTCGGCAATTGTTGCTTCGGTGGATGGTTCCAGCCATTTGACCGGGCCGGCGCGCGACTGAAAAGCCAGATGGTGAGAAACACCTTCGAAGTGTTCCATGGTCAAGCGCACGGTGGCCTGAATATGTTCAAGATAGGGGTCGCCCGAATCTATGAACGACTGCGGCAGGCCGTGGGCCGAAAAAACGAGCTGCACGCTGCTGCGATCCGGAAATCCGGCCAGTCCGCGTTCCACCTTTTCCGACAGTGCGGCAATATAGGCAGGGTGGTCATAAAACTGGCGGATATAGGAGATACAGAACTGGGTATCTGACTTTTTTACCTCACGTTCCAGTTCGTTGATGCTTGAGCCGACCGTCGCGCGGGAATAATGCGGATAGAGCGAGAGGGCGATGACGTCGGTGATCCCTTCGCGCGAGATAGCGGCCAGTGCCGCAGCCGTATCGGGTTTCGAATAGCGCATGGCCACAAAGCAACGGTAACCGGCGCCCAGAACCGTTTCCAACTCGGTAGCCTGTTGTTCGGTCAGTTCACGGATAGGTGATTTGCCGCCGATTTTTTTATAATATTCCATGACTTTCTTTGCACGGCGGCGCGCGATGAAGCGGGCAATCAGCGGTTGCAGGAAAGCCGGGCCGATGCGGATAATGTCCCGGTCGGAAAACAGATTGTACAGAAAAGGCTCGATGGCGGGCAGTGAGTCCGGGCCCCCCATCTGGAGCAGCAGCACGGCGGTCTTTTTTTTAGACATATCTCACGCCCTGATCATCGTCAGCAGCATTTTGAACGGCTTGACCGCTTTCAGTTCATGAGGGATATTGGCCGGCATGATAATTAACTGCCCGGCAGCTACCGTTTGCGGCTCACCATTGATAACCACTTCCGCCTCGCCATCCACGACCTGAACAACGGCGTCAAACGGTGCGGTATGTTCGCTCAGCCCTTGTCCGGCGCCGAAAGAAAACATCGTCAGTGTGCCGATCTTCTTGTCAATCAGTGTCTTGCTGACGACCGAACCGTCCTGATATGCAACCAGCTCACTCAAAGTCAACGCTTTGCCGATTAATTCCATAAATCCTCCGGTGTTCTCAAACGTTAATTGTCCTGGTCCATATACTATCGCATCAACAGAAAAAAACAAAGGCGGAAAACCGAAGTTTTCCGCCCATGCATTAAGCTTGATGTTTCTAATAAGTCATACAGGGTGCAGCCGTTCGGCTTAGTACATTCCGCCGCCCATGCCGCCCATGCCACCAGGCATGCCGCCGCCCATGCCGCCGCCTGCAGAATCATCCTTAGGCTTCTCGGCGATCAGCGCTTCGGTAGTCAGCATCAGGCCTGCGATGGAAGCTGCATTCTGAAGTGCGCTGCGGGATACTTTGGTCGGGTCGATGATGCCGGCTTTGATCATATCGACATACTCATCATTGGCGGCGTCGTATCCAAAGGCATCCTTGCCGTTCTTGACCTTGTCAACTACGATCGAAGCATCGATCCCTGCGTTTTCTGCGATCTGGCGGATCGGTGATTCAAGGGCAGCCTTGATTACGGTCACGCCGAACTGCTGCTCGTTAACCAGCTTGAGGCCATCCAGTGCAGTCATGGCGCGGATATATGCTACGCCGCCTCCAGGGACAATGCCCTCGTCAACAGCAGCTCTGGTTGCGTGCAGTGCATCTTCAACGCGTGCTTTCTTCTCTTTCATTTCAACTTCGGTAGCTGCGCCAACTTTGATAACGGCAACTCCGCCAACAAGTTTGGCCAGACGTTCCTGAAGTTTTTCCTTGTCATAGTCGCTGGAGGATTCTTCTGCCTGAGCGCGAAGCATCTTGACGCGGCCCTGGATAGCTTCTTCCTTGCCATTGCCGTCGATGATGGTGGTGTTGTCCTTGTCGATGGTGATGCGCTTGGCCTGGCCGAGCATCTCGATGGTGGTCTGGTCGAGTTTGAAGCCGACTTCTTCGGAAATAACCTGGCCACCGGTAAGGATGGCGATATCTTCCAGCATGGCTTTACGGCGATCGCCGAAGCCTGGAGCTTTAACGGCACAGACATTGAGGACGCCGCGCAGCTTGTTGACAACCAGAGTAGCCAGAGCTTCGCCATCGATGTCTTCAGCGATGATCAAAAGTGGACGACCTGATTTTGCGCTCTGCTCCAGAACCGGAAGGAGATCCTTCATGTTGGAGATTTTCTTGTCGTGGATCAGGATCATGGCGTTTTCGATGGAACATTCCATCCGCTCAGGATCAGTTACGAAGTAAGGGGAGAGGTAACCACGGTCAAACTGCATACCTTCAACAGTCTCAAGAGTAGTTTCCATAGCCTTTGCTTCTTCAACAGTGATAACGCCTTCCTTGCCGACTTTTTCCATAGCTTCGGCAATGATGTCGCCGATGGTTTTGTCGTTGTTGGCGGAGATGGTGCCGACCTGGGCGATCTCTTTGTGATCCTTGATCGGCTTGGAGATTTTTTTCAGTTCAGTAACGATCGCATCTACAGCCTTGTCGATGCCGCGCTTGATTTCCATCGGGTTGTGACCGGCAGCAACCAGCTTGGAACCCTGCTTGTAAATAGCCTGAGCCAGAACTGTTGCAGTTGTGGTGCCGTCGCCGGCAACGTCGGAAGTTTTGGAAGCGACTTCCTTGACCAGCTGTGCGCCCATGTTTTCAAACTTGTCTTCCAGTTCGATCTCTTTGGCAACGGTGACGCCGTCTTTGGTGATCAGCGGTGAACCATAGGATTTGTCGATAACAACGTTGCGGCCTTTCGGTCCGAGGGTTACTTTAACTGTGTCGGCGAGGATGTTCACGCCTTTCAGGATTGCATTGCGGCCGTCCTGGTCGAATTTGATAATCTTTGCTGCCATGGTGTATTCCTCCGTGATTTATGTATGGTTTTATTAAATTGTTTGTATTCGCAAAAAGACTCTTATTCTACTACAGCTAAAATGTCGTCTTCACGCATCATCAGGTAGTCGTTGCCGTCAACTTTGACTTCAGTGCCGGCATATTTGCCGAACAGAACGATGTCGCCGACTTTGACATCCAGCGGCAGCACTTTGCCGTCTTCAGTCTTCTTGCCGTTGCCTGCAGCAACGATTTCGCCGCGCTGTGGTTTTTCTTTGGCTGTCTCAGGGATGAAAAGGCCCCCGGCTGTTTTGGTTTCTTCTTCTACCCTCTTAACGATGATGCGGTCCTGAAGTGGTCGTAAATTCATTTGTCCTTCTCCTTTCTATCCTCGTGTGGTGGTGTGGTTAAGACTAAATTAGCACTCACAGCTGTTGAGTGCTAATACTCCCGGAATATAAACAGTGCCCTTTCAAAAATCAAGGGGTAACTGAAATTTTTTGTGAAAGGTCTGAAAAAGTGTTTTTGATTGATTTTCTTGTATACCGACGTTTGGACACACGCCAGCATGGAAAAACGTGGGGTGACTCTGCCTTTGTTGCGTCTGTATGATGAAAACTGCCAAGGTCTCAAACCAGTTGCACAGGCAGATCGCACTCAATTTATATCGCTTCCAGGCCGCATCTTTGCTAAGATAACTTTCGATATCATCTTCCGGAGGTCATTTGTTTATGAAGTGCCGTTTGCTGCTGCTGTTGCTGTTGTTATTCTCGTTAACCATCCCCCTGTCACATGCCGCCCCTACCGAAATCAAGAAGAACCTTCCTGTTGTGAGCCAGGAAGTCAGGGTTCCGATACTGCTCTACCACCGTTTCGGACCGACGGTGGCTGACGGCATGACGATCACCACACCTGTTTTTGAATCGCACCTCAAATATCTGAAAGACAACGGTTATAAGGTCATTCCTCTGCGGCAGCTGGTTGACTGGTATCAGAAGAAGGGCCCTGCCCCGGCAGCTAAGTCTGTAGTGATAGTCGAGGACGATGCACATAAATCGGTGTACACGGACATGATGCCGCTCGCTAAGAAGTACAATGTGCCGGTAACGGTTTTTATCTACCCTTCGGCCATTTCAAACGCCAAGTACGCGATGACCTGGGACCAGATCCGGGAGTTGAAGAAGGGCGGCCTGTTCGATTTTCAGAGCCATACCTACTGGCACCCGAACTTCAAGAGAGACATGAAAAAGATGAATCCGCAAGAGTATGAAAAATCGGTGGTGACTCAGCTGACAAAATCAAAGGCGAAGATCGAAAAGGAGTTGGGAGGAAAGGTCGATATGCTGGCCTGGCCGTTCGGTATTTTCGACGACCATCTGCTTAAGAAAGCCGCCGAAGCCGGTTACGTCGCCACCTTCACGATAGTTGCCCATCATGCAACTCAAGCGGACAGTGTGAACAGGCTGCCTCGCTACCTGCTGATAAACTCCGATCAGGGCAAGACATTCACGCAGATAGTGGCGGGGACCGCGCCAAAGCGGAATATCGTCTATTGATTCCTTGAACAGGAGCAAAAGTTAACGGTCATGTTGGCATGGGTATTATAGTCATGGCAACATGACCGTTAATCGCAGGGTATTACCTTAACGGCCACCCCGTCTCCAGATCCGGCGGATAGAAATTTTCCTTTGTACGGTTGTAATAGCCGAACTGCAGCCGCGGGAATTCTTTTTTCAACCGCTGCAGCAGCCGGTACATGCCGATTCCCTTTCCCCGTACCCCCATTTCGCGGTTGTAGTACTCCGGATCGATCGACAGATTGCGCATCTGGATCATATCGATATTCGTCTCGGCGACAAATTTCAACAGTGCCTCAACTTCCTCAGGAGCGTCGGACACACCGGGGGAAACGAGGTAGTTGATCGCGGTGAAACGGTCGGCCTGCTTGGCTGTCTTTACCGAATTGACAACATCGGCAAAGGTATACCCCTTTGGCCGGTAGTAACTATTGTAGGTGTCCTCACGCACCGAATTCATCGAGAAACGGAACGAATCCATCCCGGCGTCGCAGAGCAGCTGCACCCGTTCGGGGATCGAGCCGTTCGAGTTGAAATTGACCGTACCGCGTGAAGTTCCCTTTTTCATGCGCCGCGTCGCTTCGGCAATCGTGTCGGCCTGCAGTATCGGATCTCCCTCACACCCCTGGCCGTAGGATACGATCGCCTGCTCCGCCTGTTCAAGATGGGGGAGGGCAAGCTCGCACAGCTCTTCCGGTGTCGGGACGAAACTGATCCTCTCGTGATTAGAGGGGCAGCATTCCGACTCCTGCAGGCTTATGCACCCAAGGCAGGCCGAATTGCAGACCGGCGAGGTAGGCAGAGGCGCTTCCCATCGGCGATAAAACAGGTTCTTTGCGGCAAAACAGTGATAATCGACCGCACAGCGTGACAGCTGTTCCAGCAGGCGGTTGTCCGGCATCTGCTTCAGCATCTCCCTGACCAGAGGGTCGAGGGTGCGGTCGTCGTAATTGACCGGATTCCAGTTGCTGTTGTTGTCCACCTTGCTGGCGGCAACTACGAAACAATCACGCTCTTCATCCCACCCCACGGCGGTATATGACCAGAGCGGCAGCAGCTTGGTCTTATGCGAGTAGTCGCATGCCGGCAGCAGGGTGCGCAGATAGCCGGGAGCCATGAAGGCGGAAACGGCCTGAATACGTTGGCTCCGTTTCCCCTCCCGCAGGGTATCGACGGTGGTGAAGGCTTTCTTGCGCTGGTCCCAGGCGATGGGGGGCATGCCCGGCATCGTAAAGAGTCTGCTGTCCTCGGGAAGGGGAATCAGCTCGACATCCTCCGGCAGGGTCGGCGTGTTGCCGTTCATCCCTGCCATACATAGTTCGGGGTGGTCGAAGATGTTTCCTTTATGATCGGCATACAGCATTTTGGGTAGGCGTCGTGCCACGGTGGTACTCCTGATACATTTTGTGTTGGATACAGAATCGTGACAGACTACCGCGATAATTTATCCTGTCAAGCTGTAAAGTATTTTTGCTAATTACAGAAATGAACCGCAAAGACGCTAAGAACGCGAAGAAGGACGTCAATGGGCAGGATATTGACTTGTGTCTCTTTGCGGATTTTGCGCCTTTGCGGTAATGAATTATTATAAGGAAAACATTCCATGAACAGAGTCCCGGCCGCTCTACTTTCCGTCTTTATAACAATTACTTCACCAGCTTTCGCCGCTGCGCCGCTGCCATCGCTGGAAAGTCTTAAAGAAATAACCACATCTAGATACGCCGATGTAAAACCAGTTCGGTGGGGTGAACAGGTGCCGGGGGTGCGCACCCGTCTGGACACGAAAGAGAAGGTTATCGCCCTGACGCTCGATGCCTGCGGCAGCGGTAAAGGGAAAGGTGTCGATTCCCGGCTGCTGGATTTTTTAATAGATCAGCAGATTCCGGCGACGCTTTTTATCAATGGGCGCTGGATTGATGCGAACCCCGGGCTGTTCAGGCAATTAGCCGCCAACCCGCTGTTTGAAATCGCCAACCACGGAATCAGGCACAAGCCCGCTTCGATCAACGGCCGGTCGATTTACGGTATTGCCGGGACGCAAAATGTTGCCGAGGTGGTAGAGGAAATCGAGCTGAATGCCCGCAAGATTGAGGCGATCAGCGGTGTGCGGCCAAAACTGTATCGCTCGGGCACCGCTTATTATGACGAGATCGCGGTTCAAATATCACAGGGACTCGGGCATGAGGTTGCCGGCTATTCTCTTCTGGGGGATGCGGGGGCGACCTGGAGCGCGGCGCAGGTTAAAACGGCACTTTTGAAAGCCGTCTCTGGCGACATCGCGCTGCTGCATATGAATCACCCTGAGGCGGGGACAGGAGCAGGTATCATTGCTGCGGTGCCGGAGCTGCAGCGGCGCGGTTTCCGGTTTGTCAGGATGTCCGATTATCCGTTGAAATAGAAAACATGTTGCGTTTTTGCAACAAAATATATATTGTTGACTTAGTAGGTAGTGAATAAATCAAAACTCAATAGAATTGATACACGATAATACTAAACTACCCGCAAGGGTAGGGCGGAAAGCCTAGGGTCTCATGGAGACAGCCGGGATGCCGAATGATCGATTAGTCGACAGGATGGCTCCCGGTTTTTTGTTTTCCGTTGATCAACAGAAGAAAGGAGGATGTGGCGGTTAGCTGAATGGATGCAATGATTTAAGAATGTTACGACTAGTGATATCCGAAAATACTAAACCCTCTGCGAGGGGGGGACGGAAAGCCCAAGGGTCTCTTGAAGACAGCCGGGTCGCCGAAATATCGCCACTCTTCAACCGAACCCGTAATAACGGGAACAAGCAAAAGGAGACGATATGAATTGTTATCTGGACTTTAGACTTACAGCGCTCCCTTCCCACCGTTAAGGCGGGTTGCTGCGCAGCTCTTTGATTATCAAACCAACT
>JANYBN010000121.1 GCA_025360785.1 Geobacter sp. | reverse complement strand
CCTGTCAATTCGTGTTTCAATTGATGCATGACACCAGACCTTGCAGCTTTCAGCCATTTTCTGATACAGCTGCCCTGGAAGGGAGTATTTTCCGATGCGCTGACTCTCACCCTCCAGCACGATTGGTCTGTCAACCGGCAGGCGCCTGAAGGCGTCCCAGAGGACCGTTTCAAAATGCTTCTGCGTGATCGTCTGTTCCAGACCGAGAGCGCCGAATGCAGACCCCCTGTGGCAGGCGAAACCTTCAAGGTCTATGGTTGCCCATTTTTCAGGATTCAGACCGTTGATGAACGTCGTCTTGCCGGTGCCGGTCATGCCGTGCATGACAATAAGCGGAGAAGGAAAGTCGCACCTTTCAAAACAATCCACCACATGGTTACGATATGTTTTATACCCACCGGCAAGCTGCATGGCCGGGGTTCCGCACGTTTCGACCAGCATGGCGACAGATGCGCTGCGCAGCCCTCCGCGCCAGCAATAGACCACAATCGGCCTACCGGCTGACAAAGAGATTATCCGGTCAACCATGCCGTAAAACCTTGAGCAGGTCAGCTCCAAGCCCCTCCTGCGAGCCTCAACAGGGCCGATTTGTTTATAGATCGTCCCCACCTCCACCCGCTCTTCATTTGTCAGGAGGGGAACATTGTGTGCTCCCGGGATGTGATCTTCCTCAAACTCCAGGGGAGTTCTCACATCTATCAGGCAGTGGGTGTCAATCAGATCCGAAGTAAATACTATTTTTTCTGGCATAAGAGTTCTCTTGTTTTCTCCCGAGGTTGTCAGCCGGGACTAATTGGCCGCGACCGCAAAGCGGTTCTTGCCCCCCAGCTTCGCCTGGCGGAGTGCCTGATCTGCTTTGGTTACGCATTCATAGATTGACAGCCCCGCCTGGTATTCGCACAAACCGATACTTGCAGTGATGCGGATACCGGGTCGGTTGGCCTTGAACTCCGTCATCGAAATCGACTCCAGCACCTTGCGGGCCAGGGTCAAGGCTCCATCGAGATTGGTTTCCGTAAGCAAGAAGAGAAACTCCTCCCCTCCCCAGCGGGCGCAGACATCCTCGTTCCTGACACACCCCATCAGCACGCGGGACACCTCGACCAGTACATCGTCGCCGTCATTATACCCGTATTTCTCGTTGAGCTGTTTGAAGTCATCCAGATCAACCAGCATGACCGAAAACGTTCTCTGGTGGCGCTCGGAGCGGCTGAGTTCCCGCTCCATCTTCTCCATGATATCACGCCGGTTCGCCAACCCGGTCATCGGATCGATCCTGGTCGCCAGATCAAGAGAGCGGTCCATCTCGCCCAACTGGGTTCTCAAACCGCTGTTTTCCCTGACAAGCGTTTCGATCCGGCGTTTCAGCGCAGAGTATTCCTCATAGAGCAGCCGATATTCAATCATCATGGGATTACTGTCATGGCCGGAGCCGGAAACCAGATGTTCAAAATGGGCATCGTGAGTCCCTCCCGCAGAGCGGGAGGTTTTTACATTCGATGTCATACGAGCTCCTTGAGTCGAATTGTCAAACCCCTCAGCTCGGCAGGGTCGGAAGTTCCAAACCGGCCATCTGCTGAACCATGCGTACGACCTGGCAACTGTACCCGAATTCATTATCGTACCAGACGTACAGGACACAACGGTTCCCCTCGGCAATGGTCGCCAGCGAATCGACGACACCGGCATGGCGGGAGCCGACAAAGTCGCTCGATACGACTTCGGGGGAGTTGGTGAAATCAATCTGGTTCTGCAGCGGTGAATCAAGAGACATATTGCGCAGATAACCGTTGATGGTGTCAACATCTACCGGATGCGCCAATTCAAGGTTCATGATCGCCAGGGAGACATTCGGAGTGGGGACGCGGATCGCATTGCCGGTCAGCTTCCCGGCCAGTTCCGGGATTACCTTGGCAACCGCCTTGGCGGCGCCGGTTTCCGTGATGACCATGTTCAGAGGGGCGCTACGGCCACGGCGGGACGCCTTATGGTAGTTATCGATCAGGTTCTGGTCATTGGTGTAGGAATGACAGGTTTCCAGGTGCCCATGAACAATGCCGAAACGATCATTGATCGCCTTCATGATCGGGACAACCGCATTGGTGGTGCAGCTGGCAGCAGAGAAAATCCGCTCCTGCTCGGTGATCAGATGATTGTTGATGCCGGCGACAACATTGGGGATGTCCCCCTTGCCGGGAGCGGTCAGAATGACCTTTGCAATACCTGGAGCCTGCAGATGCCGTCCCAGTCCGTCACGGTCACGCCACTTGCCCGTATTGTCGATCAAGATTGCGTCGTGGATACCGTACCGGGTGTAATCGACATTTTCCGGGGCATCGGCGTAGATGATCCGAATCATGTTGCCGTTGGCGATGATGGCATTTTCTTCCTCATCGACAGTGATAATGCCGTTAAACTGGCCATGGACCGAGTCCCGGCGCAGCAGACTGGCACGCTTCAGCAGGTCATCCGCCCCACCCTTGCGTACGACAGCCGCCCTGATCCTCAGTTTTTCACCGCTGCCCGACTTTTCAATAAGAATGCGGGCCAGCAGACGACCGATACGGCCGAAACCGTACAGTACGATATCCTGCGGTTCAGCACGCACTGCGCCGCGACCGGTGTTGATGCGGGACAGTTCCTGTTTTATGAAATAATCCGGTGAAAGTTTTCCGGCCAGTTTCTGAAACTGAATCGTCAACTTACCGAGATCCACCCTTCCCGGCGCAAGATCAAGCTTGTCCATAGCCGCCAGCAGCGGATAGGTTTCCATAACGGTGAGTTCGGAATCGAGAATCATACGGGCAAAGCGGTGGGCCTTCAAAATATCGATAACAGTGCTGTGCACCAGAGTGCGCCCGTACAGGGTCAGAATAATATTATGGTCACGGTACAAACGGCCGATAATCGGCAGCATCTG
>JANYBN010000120.1 GCA_025360785.1 Geobacter sp. | reverse complement strand
CGCTTGAAGATAAGAACGGCTACAAGGGTGGTGACCGATTCCAACTTGAAGGTCGCCAATTTATTCGCACCATACCGGTTTATCGTGATGAAGACCCGGCCGGAAAGCCCACAGGCGGAACCCGCTCACTCAAATATGACTTCAAGGATGGAGCATTGACTCCATCTGTTCAGACGGAAAATGCGGCGCCCCTGGCTGCAGTTCCCGCAGTGCAAAGCACCGTCACCCTTGATCAGCCGGCGGCGGTTGTGGCCAAACCTCCGGTTCCCGCTGCCGCTCTTGCAATAACCTGGATCAAGGTTACCGATGTGGGGATAGAAATCAGGACAAACGGAACCAAGGTAAAATACAAAACCCTTCTGCTTGATAAGCCGGAACGTATCGCCATCGATATCCCCGGTGCTGATTCATTCCTGGCAGGAAAAAAGGTTGCCATCAAAAAGTTCGGCATCAGCACGATGCGAATCGGCCGCCGCAAGGGCGGCCTGCGGTTTGTGATGGACATGGGCGACAGAACGTTTGAAAGCTTCAAGATAAAATCTTCCGGCAACAGCGTGTTCATTGAATTTATAAAGTAAATTAAAGCGAAAGGAATTGACGACATGAGCGAAACAACCATCGGCGTTATCGGCGGCAGCGGACTGTATGACATGGAGGGATTGGAGCAGGTCGAGCGGATCAGGATTGTAACCCCCTTCGGCGACCCGTCCGACGAATATGTCACCGGCATACTGAACGGGGTGAAAATGGTGTTCCTCCCCCGTCATGGCCGCGGCCACCGTCTGCTGCCGTCGGAAGTCAACTACCGCGCCAACATCTACGGCATGAAGAAGCTAGGTGTGGAGCGGATCATCTCTGTTTCTGCCGTGGGGAGCCTCAAGGATGCCATCGCCCCCGGTCACATCGTGATTCCTGACCAGTTTGTGGACCGCACCAAGGGGATCAGAAAGGACACGTTTTTCGGCGACGGGATCGTTGCCCATGTCGGTTTTGCCGATCCGGTCTGCAGCGATCTTTCCAACACGCTCTATACTGCGGCCCTGAAAGCCGGGGCAACGACTCACAAGGGTGGCGCTTACATCTGCATGGAAGGTCCGGCATTCTCGACTCGTGCGGAATCGTTCTCCTATCTGGCTCTGGGAGCCTCGGTCATCGGCATGACGAACCTGACCGAAGCCAAACTGGCCCGCGAAGCCGAGATCTGCTACGGCATCATCGCGCTTTCAACCGACTATGATTGTTGGCACGACTCGCACGATGACGTCACCGTCGAAGCGATCATCCAGATCATCCATCAGAATGTGGCAATGGCCAAGAACATTATCCGTCACGCGGTAGCGAAAATAGGCTCTGGGCACCCCTGCTCCTGCGGCAGCGCCATGCAGTATGCCGTCATCACCGACCGCTCAGTCATTCCTGAAGCGACCAAACTGAAACTGGCGCCGCTTATCGGAAAGTATCTGTAACAAGGGAAGTCTCTCAACAAAGAAGAGGCTGACACCGCAACGGTGCCAGCCTCTTCTTGTTTTATTATACCGTAAAACTATTTCTGGCTGGCGTACAGCGCCTGGTCGATATCGGCAATGATGTCGCCGGCGTCCTCGATGCCGATAGACAGGCGGATCAAGTCCGGTTTTACACCGCTGGATATCTGCTGTTCTTCCGACAATTGACGGTGGGTTGTACTGGCCGGGTGCAGCACACAGCTGCGGGCATCGCCGACGTGAACCACCAGCGCCACCAATCTGGTTGCCTCCATAAATTTCCGCCCCGCCTCGGCGCCACCCTTGATGCCGAAAGTCAGCACTCCGCTGCACCCCTTGGGAAGGTACTTCAGCGCCCGGGCGTGGGTCGGATGACTGGCAAGGCCGGGATAACAGGTCCAGCTGACCAGAGGATGTTTTTCCAGAAACTTCGCGACAGCCAGAGCGTTATCACTGTGGCGCTGCATACGCAGGTGCAGGGTCTCCAGTCCCAGATTGAACAGGAAAGAATTGAGCGGCGCGGGAGTAGTACCCAGGTCGCGCATCAGCTGAACGCGAGCTTTAATGATGTAGGCCATCGGGCCGAAGGTCTTGACGTACTCCATGCCGTGATAGCTGATGTCCGGCTCAATCATGTCCGGAAACCGCCCGCAACTCCAGTCAAAGGTGCCGCCGTCTATGATTACGCCGCCGACACTGGTGGCATGGCCGTCGATGTACTTGGTGGCAGAATGGACGATGATGTGGGCGCCATGCTCGAAAGGACGGCAGAGATAAGGGGTGCCGAAGGTGTTATCGATGATCAGCGGGGTCTGCATCTCGTTGGCGATGGCGGCAAACTTCTCGAAATCGAGGATATTGAGGCCCGGGTTGCCGATGGTCTCGGCGAAGAGGCAGCGCGTGGTGGGGCGGAAGGCCTTCTTGATCTCCTCGGCGGACGCTTCGGGATTGATGAAAGTCACTTCGATGCCCATCTTGGGCAGGGTCACGGCAAACAGGTTGTAGGTACCGCCGTAAAGACTGCTGGCCGAGATAACATGCTGGCCGGCCTGGCAGATGTTCATGATCGCCAGGGTTGTGGCGGCCTGACCGGATGAAGTTGCCATGGCACCCACACCACCCTCCATCTGGGCAATCTTCGTTTCGAAACCGTCGGTAGTTGGATTGGCAAGGCGGGTATAAAAGAAACCAGGCACCTCCAGATCGAACAGCTTGGTGACGTGCTCGGCGCTATCGTACTTGAAAGTGGTGCTCTGGATGATTGGCAGGATACGCGGTTCGCCGGACTTCGGCTCATAGCCACCCTGCACGGCAATGGTGTCAATTTTCC
>JANYBN010000012.1 GCA_025360785.1 Geobacter sp. | reverse complement strand
GCTGTCTACAGCCGGCAAGGAGGCTTCAGGAACCGGCAACATGAAATTCATGATGAATGGCGCCATAACCATCGGTACTCTCGATGGAGCAAACATCGAAATCCGCGAGGAGGTCGGCGAAGACAACTTCTTCATGTTCGGCCTGACGAGTGAAGAGGTCGATGAATTGCGCTGGCAGTATGATCCGCATGCGATCATCAGTCAGGACATCGATTTGCAGAGGGTTATGAATCTCCTCCGATGCGGCCACTTCAATCTGTTCGACGCCGGTCTTTTCGACCCGATCATAAACGCGATCTGCTCCCCACATGATCCCTGGATGATTGCCGCAGATTTTCGCAGCTTCATAGACGCCCAGAAGCGTGTGGCAGCGGCGTATCAGGATCGAGAGCACTGGACCCGTATGAGCATAATGAATACCGCCTGCAGCGGCAAGTTCTCCACCGACCGGACGATCAGCGATTATAACGAGGAAATCTGGCATTTGAAGGCGATGCCGATTGAGGATGCGGAGTAAACCCGATATAACGGATTCAGCCAATCAGATTTAGTTTTCCCGGGTGATCATGGACGTCATTACTACCCATAACAATGCCGACTTTGATTGTCTCGGCGCCATGACGGCGGCTTTGAGGCTGTATCCCGGCGCATTGCTGTCATTTCCCGGATCGCAGGAGAAGGCGCTGCGCGATTTTGTTGAGCGACATCCTGATTACCTGCCTCAGTTCACCCGCGCCAAAGATATCAACCTGGAATTCGTCACCCGCCTGATCATCGTCGATTGCCAGCACGCCGCCCGCATCGGGCGCTTCGCAGAGATCCTGGGCCGCCCCGGCCTTGAAATCCACATCTATGACCATCATCCGGTGACCGGCGAAAGCATTCTGCCGACCGGCGGAACGATTGCGGTCTGCGGTTCCGCCTCGACGCTCCTTGCCGCCAGGCTGATGGAACAGGGCGTTTCACTGAGCCCCGAAGAGGCCACCTTGATACTGCTCGGTATTCATGAAGACACCGGGCGCCTGCTGTTCGCATCGACAACGCCGGACGATTACCGTGTCGCAGGCTGGCTGCTGGGGCAGGGAGCGCGCCTTGCCGTAGTCAATGGTGCGCTGACGCCGGAGTTGACCAGTGCGCAAATGGGGCTCTTGAAGCAGCTGCTGACCACAATTAAAACCAGTACGATGAATGGAATCGTCATATCTGTTGCACACGCTTCCTGCGATCATTACATAGGTGATATCGCTTCGCTGGCCCATCTGATGCGGGATATGAAAAATATGGACGCCCTGTTTCTGGCTGTGGCCATGGAAGGGCATGTCTATCTGGTAGCCCGCAGCCACGCCCCTGAAATCGATGCCGGCGAGGTTATGAAGGGCTTCCGGGGTGGAGGCCATGCCACTGCCGCCTCGGCGGTTGTTCATGACCAGACGCTGAAACAGGTGCTAAAGCAACTTGACCAGCAGCTGCAGGTTTCGATCAAGGGGGAAGCGACCGCAGGGAGAATCATGTCGTCCCCGGTGAAGACCATTCCGGACTCGATCACCATCGCCGCAGCCCGTGAACTTTTGACGCGCTACAACTGCAACGCCATGCCGGTTATGGCCGGGGAAACGATGGTCGGCCTTATCTCGCGCAAGACCGTTGAGAAGGCGCTGTACCACGGATTGGGTGAATCCCCGGTGACGGACTTCATGCATACCGAATTCCTGTCTGCCGCCCCTGATACCCCGATTGCAGAGATCCAATCCTACATGGTGACCGGAAATCGCCGTTTCGTACCGGTGTTCGTGGGGACGGAGCTGGCCGGAGCCGTGACGCGGACCGATATTATGCGTCATATCTACGGTGGCAGACGCGGGCAGATGAGCGCACTCTACGATCTCGAATCTCTGGAAGTCCCGACTCGAATCCGCTCGGTCGCAGGGCTGCTCGGCAAGAGGCTTTCGGCGGAAATCCGTGAAACCTTGCACAAGCTTGGTGCGGCCGGTGATACATTGGGGGTATCGGTCTATGCGGTTGGCGGCTTTGTTCGCGACCTGCTGCTGGGGGGCGATAATCTTGATATCGATATAACCATTGAAGGAGACGGGGTACTCTATGCGGATTTTTTTGCGGAACGTTACGGCGGGAGGGTCCGCAGCCATAAAAAATTCGGCACGGCGGTGCTGGTTCTGCCCGATGGCCTCAAGATCGATGTCGCCAGCACCCGTCTGGAATATTACGAGTCTCCCGGTGCGCTGCCGACAGTCGAGCGGGCTTCACTCCGGCACGACCTGTACCGGCGTGATTTTACCGTCAACACCCTGGCGCTCTGCATCAACAGCGACCGTTTCGGTCAGCTGACCGATCATTTCGGCGGCCAGCAGGATATCCAGGAACGGGTTGTCAGGGTGCTGCACAATCTGTCCTTTGTCGAGGACCCGACGCGCGTATTCCGGGCTATCCGTTTTGAACAGCGGCTCAGTTTCCATATCGCTCCGCATACCGAGAACCTGATGCGCAGCGCGGTGAGGATGCATCTCCTTGACAAACTGGGAGGGGAGCGTTTGCTGAGCGAGCTGGTGCAGATCATGCGTGAAAAGGAGCCGACGGCGGCTATCGGGCGCATGTCAGCTTTGGGACTACTGCCTTTCATTCATCCCTCGCTCAAGCTGGTGCCGGCCACAGATCGGGTACTGCAGGAGACCAGGCAGGTGATGGCCTGGTTCCGGCTGCTCTATCTGGAGGACCGGTTTGAACCTTGGCAGGTATATTTCATGGCACTGTGCGATGGCCTGAAGCCAGAGGAGTTCCGCGATGCCTGCGGCCGTCTGGCGATTCCGGGGCGGCTTGCTTCACGGCTCTGCGACCAGCGCCATTTGGTGTTCACCACCCTGAATGCGATCAAGCGCCGGCTGAAACTGGCCGCCGAAGTGCGGAACAGCCAACTGTACGCCTGGTTCAGAGGCTTGACTCTGGAGATGCTTCTATATCTGTCCGCCAGGGCAAAGAGCGAGCAGGTCCGGCGCTTCGTGTCGCTCTATCTGACCCGGCTGCGCACAGTGTCTCCCCTGCTGGACGGGGATGACCTCCATGGCTTCGGCCTGGAACCCGGACCTCTGTTCCGGCATATCAAGGAGCGGCTGCTGCAGGCGCGACTTGATGGTGAGGTGACCGATCGGGATGAAGAGGAAGCCTTGGCAAGATCCATGATTTAGGCAGTTCCAAAACAATGCATTTCCTGTAATTTCAGATGGTTATAAAAAACCGGATTGACGGCATGCTTTGCGGCATGCTAGTATCGTATCTACAAAATTTAACAATGATATGGAGATGCTCCCGTATGAAACAGTTTAGAAAAATTATTGCGGTTATGACGCTGGTTTCCCTTTTATCGTCCGCTTCATCGGTGTTTGCCGCAGATGATACGATCAAGGAAGTTTTCACCGATGCATTCTACGGTGCCGCCATCGGCGGGCTTGTCGGCGGTGCCTTCATGGTTTTTACAAAGCACCCGTTTGACAATACCATATATATAGCCTACGGCGCCGCATCGGGCGTTCTGGTCGGCACAGCTTACGGCTTGGCTGTATCAGCCCGCGCATTTGCTGAAGTTGAAAATGGCCGGGTAAAAATGGCCTTTCCTACCATCACCCCCGAACTGGTAGTTTCGCCTGCGGGCAACACTACAGTCGCCTGGAAAGCCGATCTGATTCGAGGCACCTTCAACTAATCTACCAGATACAGGCAGAGCATGATTTGAAGAACCCGCTGTTGCACGATAGCGGGTTCTTTCATATCCTGCACCTGGATTTCAACAGACAGACACCACATTTTTCGGGAGGATACTATGTCAGAGTTTAATAACGTCACAGTCGTCAAAAAGGCCAACATCTATTTTGGCGGTCAGGTCATCAGCCACACAGTACTGTTTGCCGACGGCTCAAAAAAAACACTCGGCGTCATGCAGACCGGAGAATATGAATTCTCCACAGGTGCCGCTGAAATAATGGAAATTCTGTCTGGAGAGCTGGAGTGGCAGATGAAGGGTGAGGAAAAGTGGAAGAAGGTGGTTGGCGGTGAAGCGTTTAACGTACCGGCAAATGCCGTTTTTCTGATGAAGGTGCCAGTTGTAACTGACTATTGCTGCTCCTTTGTAATCTGACCGCCGGTATCACCGTGGACAAGAGACAGGATCATCCAGTTGTAGGCAGGTTTGCACCCTCTCCGACCGGTGCGCTGCATACCGGCTCACTGGTGGCGGCAGTCGGCAGTTATCTGATGGCGAAACAAGCCGGTGGCCGCTGGCTGCTGCGACTCGATGATCTGGATAAGCAGCGCCAGGTACCCGGAATGGCTGACGACATCATGCGGACACTGGAGTCGTTCGGCCTGCTCTGGGATGGCAAGGTAGCCTGTCAGAGCAGACATCTGGAAGCATATCGGCAGGCGTTTGAAGCGCTGCAGCAGAAGGGGGTGATCTACCCCTGTTACTGCTCACGCAAGGAAATTGCCGGAAGCGCTTCTGCTCCGCATCATGAAGACGATTGCATCCCGTATCCCGGAACCTGCCGGGGCGGGATCTCCGGGGGAGTGAAAGGGGCTTCGTCCGTACGTTCCTGGCGAGTCATCGTGCCGGAGGAGGAAATCTGCTTTTCTGACCTGCGCAAGGGACGAATCTGTCAGAAACTGCCGATCATCTCCGGAGATTTTGTTCTGAAGCGAGGTAACGGCGAGTTTGCCTATCAACTGGCGGTCGTTGTGGATGACTATCTGACAGGCGTGAACCAAGTGGTGCGAGGAGAGGATCTGCTCGTATCGACGCCCCGCCAGATATATCTGCAGCGGCTTCTCGGCTTTCCGCAACCGGACTATTGCCATCTGCCGCTGGTGGCCGGGCCGGATGGCTCAAAACTGAGTAAACGCGACCATCTGGTTTCGCATCAACTGGGCAACGTGGCGGGCAGAGAACAGTCGCTGCTTGTTACCGCCCTCCGGTTTCTCAGCTTAACCCCTCCAACGGAACTTTGGGGGGATTCCTGCGGCACTATCCTCCAGTGGAGTGTTACACATTTCCATCCACTCCGGCCGTGATGTAGCAATTCGTCCCCCCTTGCGCTTTTGAACAATGGTGACTATTATTCAATTATCCGGTTCGTCCGGCATATTGAACTATGTACGAGGTCACTATGAACACACTAAAAACCACATTATTAATGGCGCTGCTTACCGTGCTGCTGGTATTGATCGGCGGCGCAATCGGCGGCAGGGGCGGGATGACCACCGCATTTCTGCTGGCGGGGGGCATGAACTTCTTTTCCTACTGGTTCTCGGACAAAATTGTGCTCCGAATGTATGCGGCACAACCGATCGAGGAGCAGGACAACCCGCGCTTCTTCGGCATTGTCAGGCGTCTCTCCGAACGGGCCGGCCTGCCGATGCCGAAGGTGTATGTCATTCAGGACGACAGCCCGAATGCTTTTGCAACCGGGCGCAATCCCGCCCACGCCGCTGTTGCAGCCACAACCGGCATCATGCGGCTTCTGACCGACGAAGAACTTGCGGGCGTCATGGCTCATGAACTTGGGCACGTCAAGAACCGCGACATACTGATCTCCACCATGGCCGCAACCTTCGCCGGCGCCATCACCTATCTGGCGCATATGGCGCAGTGGGGCGCCATGTTCGGCGGCAGCCGTAGTGAGGACGATGAGGGGGGCGGCATATTCGGCATGCTCTTTATGGCGATTCTGGCCCCGATCGCCGCGATGCTGGTGCAGATGGCGATCTCCCGTTCGCGGGAATTCGGCGCTGACGCCGCCGGGGCGCATATCAGCGGCAATCCGCTCTCTCTTGCCAGGGCACTGCAGAAACTGGAGCTGGGAAGCCAGCAGATCCCGATGAACGCCAATGCCGCCACCGCTCACATGTTTATCGTCAACCCGCTGACCGGCGGCGGGATGATGTCGCTCTTTTCCACCCACCCCCCTATTCCGGAACGTGTCCAACGACTGGAAGATATATCGAGGACCCATGATTATTAGACGCGCTGCGAAAGAAACCTCCTCTGCAAATCCCCGTCAAGCTGCCTGCGAAACCCTGCTGCGCATCAAGAAAGAGGGTGGATTTGCCGACCGCCTGATCGACAACGAACTTTCCAGCGGCATCTTGACCGGGCCCGATCGGGGCCTGTATGCAGAACTGGTCTTCGGCGTGCTGAGGCGACAGGGGACTCTGGATCACATCCTCCAGCAGCTGCTTGAAAAACCAATGATCGAACTCGATCCGTTGGCGCTGGTCATTCTGCGGATCGGCCTGTACCAGCTGACCTGCCTCGACCGTATTCCCGAATCGGCTGCCGTTAACGAATCGGTCAACCTGGCAAAGCTGATCACGCCTGGCACCAGCGGACTTATCAATGCCGTGTTGCGAAATTACCTCAGGCGCCGGGATACAATCAGCTTCCCTGACATGACGACCAATCCGGCGGCGGCAATAGCGGCCCGCCATTCCCAACCGGAATGGCTGGCGGAGCAGTGGATCGAACAGCTTGGCGCTAAAGAGGCACAGCAACTTGCAGAGGCTTCTTCTCAGCAGCCCCCGCTGACACTGCGAGTCAACACGCTCCGCTCCAGTCGCGACGAACTACTGCAGGAGTTTGAAAAGGTCGGGATCGAAGCGACAGCATGCCGCTTCTCACCTGACGGCATCGCGATTACCGGCCGTCACACCATCAGCACTCTGCCCGGCTTTGAAGCCGGACTGTTCGCCGTACAGGACGAGGCGTCACAGCTGGCCGGACGGCTGCTGGGTGCCGAACCGGGCGAACGGGTATGGGATGCCTGTTGCGCCCCCGGCGGCAAAAGCTGCCACATCGCCCAACTGATGGATGATCGTGGTGAGTTGATTGCAACCGATATTTCACGCTCGAAATTGACTCTTGTGCAGGACAACATACGGCGTCTCGGCATCACCTCTGTTTCAACAACGGTTGCCGACCTTCATCAGCCGGACACGTTTCCTGACGGTAATTTTGATCGAATACTGCTGGACGCCCCCTGCTCCGGACTGGGTGTTATCCGTAGAAATCCGGAAGCGAAGTGGCGGCTCTTCTCCGGCGACATCACCCGTCTGGCTGCAGTCCAGAAGACCCTGCTGAAAAATGCTGCCGTAAGATTGAAACCGGGCGGGACTTTGCTTTACTCGACCTGCTCAACATCGGAGGCGGAAAACGAACTGGTGGTGGAGGATTTTCTTTTGCACCATCCCGGCTTCGTGCTGGAAAACCTTAACGATCTCTTTCCGGCCTGGCGCGACCTGTTTGCTTTTTACGGCATGTTCAGGGTTTGGCCACACCGCCACGGCATGGATGGCTTCTTCGCGGCTAGAATCAAACGAATAAACTAAGAATCAGGGAGCTCATGCATGAAAAAAATTGCCCCATCCATCCTGTCTGCCGACTTTTCGCGTCTTGGTGATGAAATTAGGGCCGTCGAGGCGGCCGGTGCCGACTACATCCATATCGACGTCATGGATGGTCATTTTGTTCCCAATATCACGATCGGTCCGCTGATTGTTGAAGCGGCCCGTAAAGTGACGACCCTGCCCCTTGATGTGCATCTGATGATTGAAAACCCCGACCTGTATATTCAGGATTTTGCAGCGGCAGGTGCCGATATTATCGTTGTACACGCTGAAGCGACCAACCATCTGCATCGCAGCATCCAGCTGATCAAATCCTGTGGTAAACGCGCAGGTGTTTCGCTCAATCCGGCTACCCCGCTTAATGTTCTTGATTACATTATCAATGATCTGGATTTGGTACTGTTGATGACAGTCAACCCCGGTTTTGGCGGGCAGAGTTTCATTGAAGCCTGTCTCCCCAAAATCTATTCACTGCGGGCGATGCTCGATCGACACGGGTCTGAGGCGGAACTGGAGGTCGACGGCGGTGTCAAACCGGCCAATATCGCACAGATTTCCCATGCGGGAGCGGATGTCTTTGTCGCCGGCAGCGCTGTCTTCGGAGCGCCTGATTATGCCGCCACAATTTCGGAAATGAAACGCCTGGCACATGAGCCGCTGCTCTGATTTTGTCTGAATTCCCGCAGTGTTTGCGGTTAATTAGCAACCGTTTTATTAATTGAGTTTTGCAGGGAGTTGAGATACACTTCGCCCCATGCCAGCTAGCGTATTAATCATAGATGATTCCGTTACCGTCCGGGAACAGATTATCAGAACCCTTGAGTCATTCAGCCTCTTTACCCGTTATTATGAAGCTGAGGACGGGCTGGAGGGGTTTAAAAAACTGCTTTCATCCCGGGTCGATATCATTTTATGTGATCTTGAGATGCCGCGTATTGATGGCTTCAAATTTCTGAGCATGCTTAAAGCCCGGCCGGATCTGCAAGATGTCCCGGTAATCATCCTGACCGGAATGAATGACAGGGATAGAAAGATCAAAGGGCTCGAACTTGGCGCCAGCGATTACATCACCAAGCCGTTTGACCCGGAGGAACTTGTTGCCAGGGTCAAGGTACATCTCAAAATCAAAAAACTGCAGGATGAGCTAAAACGTTCTAATGAACTGCTGCTGGAACTTTCCAACACCGATCACCTGACAGGGCTTTTTAACCGCCGCTTCATGATGGAAGCTCTTGACAAGGAAGTGCACCGCACTATCCGAAAGGGGGGCAATCTGTCGCTGATCATGCTCGATATCGACCATTTCAAGCTGGTTAATGACACTTTTGGCCATCTTCAGGGGGATGTCGTGCTTCAGGATATCGCCTTGAAGCTGCAGAAGGAGCTGCGCAGTTACGACTGCGCTGCCCGCTACGGCGGAGAGGAATTTGTCGCCATC
>JANYBN010000005.1 GCA_025360785.1 Geobacter sp. | reverse complement strand
TACAAAGCCCCTAGTTTCAGTATACTTAGAAGCATACAAAAAGTCACTAGAGGCCCTGATAATCCAGCATTCAGCTGGTTGAGTTAAGTGGCGGAGAAGGTGAGATTCGAACTCACGGAGCTGTTACACTCGGCGGTTTTCAAGACCGCTGCCTTAAACCACTCGGCCACCTCTCCATTGTCATGCATCGAATATTTATAGCACACCTGCATTTTATTTTCAAATGCTAAGAGTCACAAGAGCAAGTTTGTATGAACTTTATTGCCGTTTTTTATCAAGCTGTCGCACACTTCTTATTGCTTGCAACGAATCTTCGACAGATTTTCTCCAGAGGCCATCCTTGAAAAGAGTCCGCAAATCTTCAAGAGTGAGGCGCTCCGTCATGTGAATAATCCTGCTGTTTTTAAAATCTCTGTCCTGAAATTTGCGCTGCAGTTCCTCAAGCTCCTTACCGTAGTAGCACGTGACATTCCTTCCCTTTTTGAACCTCGTGCTGAACAGCATGTATAAATCAAGGAAAAAATTGCTGTTTTCTTCCAGGAAAGAGCTTTTTTGAAGGCGCTCCATGTACTCGCTTTTAAGCACCATCCCAAGTTGACGGGAAAGATCACCGACCACGTCATACAGCTCTTCGATGTAGACCTGCTGCTTTTCGTAATGCCGCTGATACCATTCAAGTTTTTGCTGCTGCTGCTTTATTTTGGCTTCCGCCTCTTCCAACAGCAACGCATTTTTTTTGCCAAACATGCTAAATCCTCACACTGTTTTTGCTTGGTACAACAAATGAGTACAAAAAACTACTTATCGAGTAATCCGCTCCATGCCACCCATATATGTTCGCAACGCTGACGGGATAAGCACCGAACCATCCGACTGCTGATAGTTTTCCAGGATTGCGACCAGGGTGCGCCCTACAGCCAAACCGGAACCATTAATGGTGTGGACAAATTCCGGCTTACCTTTTTCATCCTCGCGAAATCGGATCGATGCACGGCGCGCCTGAAAATCACCGAACGTGCTGCAGGAGGATATCTCGCGATAACAGCTCTGCCCAGGGAGCCAGACTTCGATGTCGTAGGTTTTGGCAGAGGAGAAACCAATGTCGCCGCTGCAGAGCGCCATTGTGCGATAGGGTAGTTCCAGCAGTTGCAGCACTTTTTCGGCATGACCGGTCAAAGCCTCCAGTTCGGCATCGGATTCCAAAGGATGAACAAACTGAACCAGTTCCACTTTGTTAAACTGATGCTGGCGGATCAGGCCACGGGTATCTTTGCCGTAGGAGCCGGCCTCTCTACGAAAGCAGGGTGTGTAGGCACAATATCTGATAGGCAGATCGCCCTTTTTAAGAATTTCGCCGCGATGAATATTTGTTACCGGCACTTCAGCAGTCGGAATCAGAAAAAATTCTGGATCGACCAGTTTAAACAGGTCCTCTTCGAACTTGGGGAGCTGACCTGTTCCGGTCATCGAATCACGATTGACCATGAAAGGGGGCAGCACCTCCTGATAGCCATGCGTGTCAGTGTGCAGATCCAGCATCAGATTAATCAGAGCCCGCTCCAGCCGGGCTCCGGCACCGCGATAGAGGGTGAAACGTGCGCCGGTAATCTTGGCACCTCGCTCAAAATCCAGGATGCCAAGATCTTCGCCTAGATCCCAGTGCGGTTTCGCCTCAAAAGCCAGCTTACGGGGTTCTCCCCACGACCTGACCAAGACATTGTCATTTTCGGATATCCCAACCGGGGTCGTTAAGTGCGGCAGATTCGGCACCGTTAACAGGAACGAGTGCAATTGCTCATCAACCTGATTCAGCTCTTCGTCCAATCCTTTTATTTTGTGCGATACTTCGCGCATCTCCAGAATTTTGTCCTGAACCTGGCTTTTGTCTTTGGTACGACCAATTTCATCTGAAACAGAATTACGTAATGCCTTAAGCGCTTCACCTTCTTTCAGCAGCTTGCGACGTCTTTCATCCAGTTCACGAAAGCCGTCCAGATATGATTCACCGCCGCGAGTACGGAGACGCCGCTCTGTCTCATCCAGATTTTCACGAATATATTTCATATCAAGCATCGGGAAACACCTTTATTTTTCAGTAGTAATCGTGTATTTATTAGCACTTGCGTCGTTATACGTCAATGCAAAAGAGCCCGATAAAATAGAAACACCCTCATACACCGTGACCAAGTTGACATGAAAATACTCCTCACAACCTTGCACGCCAAATACTCGCACGCCTCACTCGCGCTACCCTGCCTGGCTATTTATTGCCAAGACATTTCGGGAGCCGACATAACGATCCGCGAATGGACCGTCAACGAACCACGCGAGCAGATCCTGAGACTAGTCATGGCGGAACAGGCCGAATTGATCGCCTTCTCCTGCTATATATGGAATATCGAGCAGACCCTGCGGATCGCCTCCGACATCAAGAAGATATCCCCGCATACCCGTATTGTTCTCGGGGGACCGGAGGCTTCCTTCGGCATATTCGATCTTATGCATGACAACCCGGCGATTGACTTTGTGATCAAGGGTGAGGGAGAAGCGGCTTTTAGAAGACTAATAGTGACGCTGATGCAGGAAAATATAAGCATGCTGCATGAAAGTTTGGCGGAGATCGACAACCTGTTTTACCGGGACGGGAGCGATAGTGTATCAGGTCCGCTCAGCAGAAAGAACCTAGAGCTGGACTCCCTCCCTTCACCTTTTGAAGCCGGGCTGGTGGATTTTTCAAAGCCGTTGATTTATTACGAAACTTCTCGCGGCTGTCCGTTCACATGCGCTTTTTGCCTCTCATCGGTTGAGGGGATGGTGCGTTCATTCGGCATTGACCGGATAAAAAAAGATCTTTTGTTTCTGATGACAAGTAATGTAGCTCAGATAAAACTGGTAGACCGCACCTTTAATTATGATGCCGTGCGGGCAGGTTTAATCTGGGAGTTTATTCTGGAACATAACCGGAACAGCCACTTTCACTTTGAAATTGCCGCGGACCTGCTAACCGACGACAACCTGAACGTTCTGGCGCGAGTACCGGAAAACACCTTTCGCTTTGAAATTGGCGTTCAATCCGCTTCGCAATCGGTACTTGAACAGGTTAATCGCACTGCTGACCTGCAACGCATTTTCAACAACGTGCGGCGACTTTTAGCCGAAACGAATATCGAACTTCATCTGGATCTTATTGCAGGATTGCCAAGTGAAAGTTATGACGGTTTCCTTGCGTCTCTGCAGACGGTTGCATCCCTGCACCCGCATGAGATCCAGATCGAACCACTCAAACTACTGAAGGGTTCGCCAATGCGCGAGATTGGCCGCCGTGAAGGTTATTATTTTTCAGAATTCCCTCCTTACACGATCTTGCGCAATCCTTGGCTTTCCTACCAAGACGTTTGCCGCATCGAAACACTCGGACGTCTGCTTGAACTGTTCAATAAACATGGCGGGTTTGCAACTGCGTTCAGGATTTTGCAGCGTCATATAACTTTCTCAGACATTCTTGACCAAATGGCACGAAACGCGGGCAATGAGAATCTCTCCAGCCTCTCCAGCCGAAGAGTTTTTGAGCTTTTTGCACGATTGGCCGAACCATTGTTGTCTGAGCCTGATCGCCCCCTGCTGTTCGACGCACTATTCTTTGACTACTGCAGCATTGAGATGCCGCTGATGGGCAAGCTTCCGTCATTTGTTTCTCACCAGCAGGCACACTGTGCCTGGCCGAGGCGCACGGAACTTCCGGGTGGTGTGAGCATGCAAGCCGACAGCCGTATCAAGGCATTTAGCGGTATTTTCACACACGATTATAGTTGTGAGCTTTGGAAGAGCGGCCCGATTTCACTCACATTTTTATATATATCCGGACCGGGGCGCGGCCTGCAGATAGAGGTATTGTCCACATGACAAGAATACGCCGCATCTTGATTTTTACCGTTATAGCCATCATCAGCTGTTCAGTTCTGCTGTTGACCAAGGTTACCTTCGATTTTCACGACGACGTGGATGGATTCTTTCTGCTGAAAGGAGTGGATGGGGCCTGGCTGGAGTTGACCGACGACTTGACGCCGGAGGATGCTTCCAACCTGCTGTGGGGAATACCGATCCATCCCTTCCGCAGAATTATCGAAGAGAAACCATCTGGCAAGAACCAAGACACTTATATTGATTTCCGCTGGGACAAGAAAGATGGGCGCGGATTTATCAGGAACTCCTGGCGCGACGGCCGCAAGCTCATCATAAATCTGGGGCGCTTCCGGGAGAGCAATGGCAAGTATCCATCCGGCCTTTTTATTGGGGGTGGACTCCCCCCCTCTGATCCGGACTACGAATATTTGAACAACGATGAAACCGGCATGACCTATTTTGATGGGAAACGCTGGTTTCATGTCTGGTGTAATGTAAATGAGGGCATACAGTCCCCATCATCGCCGTTCCTGCCCAGCTATCCCTCGGATTGGGAATTCAAAGGGAGTTGGGTACGGGAAAATGACGGCACAAATCTGACCATTGAAAGCAGACACCGCGTGATATTGGCCGGTGTGCCGCTAGATCTGAACAGACTGCTCTTCTATACAAAAGGAGATAAGTACGTCATTCTGACAACCGAGATAACCAATAGGGGAACTGCACCGTCATCTATGCAGTATCAGTACGGAGACGAACCGTGGATTGGCAATTTTGGTTCCTCGGCGGGCGATGTGGGGTGGACTAAAAAAGAACTGCTGCTGACGGAGCGGGAAGTGGATGTAAAGCGTAACACCTTCATCGGCATGTTTGACTACGGCAACCCGCTTGCGGGAGAAGCTCATAATTTTACCGGGATTGCAAACTTCCTCGAATGGGATGACAGTGAACATCCCGACAAGGCTTATGTTTCAAACTTCTTCGGTGGAGCGCTCCGCGGACCAGGTCCAGCGCCGCTCGCTAGTCCCACGAACCGCGTTATAGGGCTGCAGTGGGGGCCACTAACACTCAATCCAGGAGAATCATTCCACTTCGCTATCGCAGTCGGCATGGCCGATATCGATCCGAGGACCGGCTTGCCGGTAAAACCGGAAACAACATTGAACCGTCAGTAATTCTTATCGATACTCCGTACCACTCTTCTGGTCCACCAGCCTTTCTCGCCCGCAATAGTGACTCCAGTAGCATTTGCTCATAGCTGGCGCCAAGATATCAGACTTCAAATGTGCATAACCCATCATGCCACTCGGCCGGTTCCAGCGTCACCTGCCGTCCCAACTCAGCCAGCAACCCATCCATATCAACAACAAAGCCGGGCATTATAGCGATGCGGATGATGCCAGCCTTGTTGTCAACGGTGCTCATGACGTTCATCCCCTCATACGCCTCCAAAATAAACTTGAGGAAAACCATGTCGCGGTGGGCGACTTTGAAATAGCGGCAGATCATTAATTCCTGTTTTTGTATCATGATGTTATCGTCCAAACATTTCCCATTCTTTATAGTTCCCATCAGGGCGCGGAGTGTAGCAGTTTTGACTCTCGTGTAAACAGCAAAGTGTTCCTTACGACAAGATCTCTTGACAGCGGAATCAGGAGGAGTATAACAACCCCACAAGCAGCCGAAATCCGTCCGGATGGACGGATGCGGGGGACCCGGTTAACAGGGGCGTATTCCGGTACAGATGCCGGATAGGGAACTTCCAAGCCCGAGCCCGTCAGCTAACCTCGTAGGCATCTGGAAGGGCACAACTGCGGACACAGGCCGCCGGTTCATGCCGGCGGCTTTTCTTTTTTTCACGCAATGCTATGGAGGCACACAATGAAACATAATGAAGCCGACTCCTACTGGGGCGGAATCATTAAATCCATGGGTTTGGTGTTCGGGGACATCGGCACCAGCCCGATCTATACGCTGACCGTTATCTTTGCACTGACCAAACCGACTCAGGAGAACGTCTTCGGAATCATCTCGCTGATCGTCTGGACCTTGATGATCCTGGTCAACATCGAATATGCCCTGTTAGCCATGAGCCTCTCCCGTAAAGGTGAAGGTGGCACTATCGTTCTGCGCGAAATTCTGGTTCGCATGATAAAACCGGGTCGCCAGATGGTCTTTGTCACCTTCCTTTCCTATCTTGGTGTGGCATTACTGCTTGGAGACGGCGTCATCACTCCTGCGATATCTATTCTATCAGCTGTGGAGGGTGCCCTGCTAATTCCCTCTCTGAGTGGCCTAAGCCAATCAATGCTGATCTTTATTGCTGCGATTATTGCAGTTTTTCTGTTTGTATTTCAATTCAAGGGCACCGATAAGGTTGCAAAAGCTTTCGGACCGATCATGGTGGTCTGGTTTGCCGC
>JANYBN010000209.1 GCA_025360785.1 Geobacter sp. | reverse complement strand
CCTTTGCCGGTCAAACAACCAGCCCGGCACTACGGCTGCCACCCAGAACCCTGCCAGTTCTCCCACCTGATTCGCCTGCTCCATATAATTGCCCGGCCAGTCGAGAAAGGCATGCAGGATGAACAGCAGGCTCACCGCCAGTGCTGTCAGACAAGCGCCACGTAATCCGAACCAGGCTGCCGCCATAACCGGCGGCAAAAAATAGAGTTTGCGCAGGATGATATGGATCTTGTGATAGTAATGCGGCTCGGTTGGCGTGAGGTAATGGAGAAGGGCAATAATGGTAATTGCGCTCGCCAGAATGACAATTTTTTTTCGTGAATCTCCGGATTGTTCCACTGACATCTCCGTAATCAACTCTCAATCAAACCTTGTTCAAGTACAAAACCATGAATTAGAGAAAATTCTCCGATTACTGTGGAGGGTTGTAGCATATTCAATAGTATTTTCATCAGCCAAAACCTGTCACACCAATGACAATCTAGTAATTTCAGTATATTACCAACATACATACAACTTGGCACAGCAGTTGTAAAATAAAATTCAAAAGGCAGACGCCTCATCTTACATCTCAAAGGAGAGAAGACAATGAAAAAGAACATGATTATTGGTATGGCACTGGCACTTGGAATAGTTTCAGTTGGCGCTCTTACAGCTTCTGCAGCCGACACCTGCGGCAAATGTGCAGACAACCAGGCAGTCCAACAGTTCCAGCAGGAAACGGGGACATTGACGTCCACACTGAAGGCAAAGGACCTTGAGCTGCGGGAACTGAATGGTTATGACAGCTACGATACTCGCAAGGCAAGTCAGCTCGAAGCGGAAATCAAAGAACTTAAGGATCAGATCAACGCCTCTGCAACGAAATACAAGATCCCACCCTGCAGCAGGAGTTAACGTGTGTTATCGGGCGTGCCCCGGACTCCCTCCTGCCGGGGCACGCCATTTTTTCAAATACATTACTATAAAGGAAATTTATCATGACACCTGCAAAGTTCAATTTTATCGGTTCAATGCTTTTCTTGAAATTCAGCATTCTTATGTTAATAATTGTATCTCTGACTATCGTCAAACCGGCGGCAAGTGCTGCTCATAAGGGAGCACAGAAAATCTGTTCAATAGTTATGCAGGCTGACGATTGTGCCAGGCATTGCTGATTGACACTTTATGCCCCTGAAAGGAGGTGATACTCAACTAAATGAAATAGCTGTAGATGTACGTGCTGTAACCAATTCTATTTTGTAAAGGAGACAAACATGAAAAAGCTGACCGTAATGATTACTGCCGCACTTCTCTCCATGGCGGTGGCTGCGCCACTCACCGTCCATGCAGCTGAAAAGAAGGCAAAAAGCGAAGTTGTCATGAAAATGGGGAACAAGCTTCATCTGTTCCACAGTGGCAATGTTGAAGCACAAAAAGAAATCGCTGTCGGTGATGTGATTTTTGTTTTCAGGGAATCCGGCAAAACTCGCCAGTCGAAGGAAGTAGGCCAGGTCAAGGTACTTTCTTTCATCGGCGAGCACTATTTTGAGGCGGAAATCGTCAAGGGTGAGATCAAGATTGGTGATATTGCCAAGAAGGATGCTACTTCATTGCTGGTGCAGCCGGCAAAGTAAGTCTCACGTGAACCGGGCCAACGGCGTCCCGGTTTTTTAGACTATTATCATTCATCAACCCTGTCCGGTATCCGGTGGGGTAAATCCCTCCATTTAATCTATCTGTATGCTCATATGCCGGTTCCGTCATCGGCATACCGCCGGTCAATCGGCACAATGCCGCGCCGGAAGAGCGAAATACTGATACCGTCCCGGGTCGGATCAAACTCGAAGGAGAAACGGTGCTGCACGGCTAGCGCTGCCACCGCCGTCACCTGAACCGTATCCTTCAGCCGGAATAGTACCCGGTTGCCTTTCCCCAGATGTTCGATGAAACTTGGAGTCACCTCGAAAATAATATCCGGGCCAGCGGCAGTGAGTTCATTGATGCCGGTTTCAGCCAACCGCACGACCGTCGGTTCAGCCTGTACGGTTCCCGTGCTGCCAGGAGCGACGTGCGAGACGTCTACCTTGTCCGCGTCATCAGGCGCAGAAATAACCATTCCGGCCCCGACAGTAGCGTTGCTGAAGCGGTCGATCACGATGAAGCTGCCGGTTTCCCGGTTGGTACGGTACGGATCGAACGCCACCGGCCGGTCCAGTTCCAGCGCCACGACGCCGATGCCGTTCAGACCGTGGGTAGTAACCTGGTTCTGTTCCAGGGTGTTGACGTCCACGCCATAGCGGACGAAGCGGTTTTGACCAGATAGATCTGTCCCGGCTGCAACGGTTCATCGCTCATCCAGACCAGGTGCGCTTCCGGATGTCTCGTGACAAGCGGTTTTGCCCCAAGAGCGGATAAGAGATCCCCACGGCTGATATCGATCTCGTCGGTCAGGGTGATGGTCACGGCCTGGCCGGCCAGAAGCGTTCTCCAACACATGAAACGAAGCGCTCTCATGGGCTCTAATGCGTGCATATTTTTTGTGCATACAGCTTAAAATAGTGGCTGTCTCACCTAAGAGAGTAACAGTGATTGTAATAATATTAGTGTGTTGTGATTGGCTGGAATCTTGCTTATAAAACGGGCTGCCCAACGATGGGCCGTATTTCACAGATACCAATGGGGGTATATGTATGGATTCCATGTCAACGATGACAGGTCTGAAGAGTAGCGCGGATGTTCTTTTTCTTATGCTGGGTGCTGTAATGGTGTTCGCAATGCATGCGGGCTTTGCCTTCCTTGAGGTCGGTACGGTACGCAAAAAAAACCAGGTTAACGCACTGGTAAAAATTCTCACCGACTGGGCTGTTTCTACAGTCGTCTACTTTGTTGTCGGCTTTCCGATTTCATACGGCATATCGTTTTTGAAACCGGCCGGAGAACTACTCGGTACAACACATGGTTATGACCTGGTCCATTACTTTTTTCTGCTCTGTTTCGCGGCCTGCATACCAGCCATCATCTCCGGTGGCATTGCAGAGCGCGCCAAGTTCTGGCCTCAGGTAACCGCCGGCGCCATCTTCGCCGGAATCTCCTACCCGATATTCGAATCGCTGATATGGGGGCAGAACTCCACCCGCATTCAATCAATTTTCAAATCAATCGGTGGTGCTGAATTCCATGACTATGCCGGTTCGGTAGTCGTTCACTCTATCGGTGGCTGGATCGCATTGCCAGCGGTGATCATACTCGGCCCGCGCATGGGACGCTTTGTTCGCGGCAAATCCCACCCGATCCTGGTCAGCAACATCCCCTTTTTGGCGCTCGGTTCATGGGTTCTGGCGGTCGGTTGGTTCGGGTTCAATGTCATGAGCGCCGGGAACCTGGAAAAAATTTCCGGCCTTGTGGCGGTCAATTCTTTGATGGCTATGGTTGGTGGCATCATTGCTGCGCTGGTTGCCGGTAAGAACGATCCAGGCTTTATTCACAATGGCGCTCTGGCCGGACTGATCGCGGTCTGCGCAGGCAGTGATATCATGCATCCTCTGGGAGCCTTTGCTGTTGGGTGTATAGCCTCTGTAATTTTTGTTTACGGTTTTCATTTCGAGCAGGAAAAACTTAAAATTGACGATGTGTTGGGAGTATGGCCGTTGCACGGTATAATCGGCACCTGGGGGGGGATTGCCGCCGGCATATTTGGACAGAAATTTCTTGGTGGGATGGGTGGAGTCAGTTTAATTTCCCAACTTGGAGGAAGCCTCCTCGCTGTTGTTTTTGCCCTCGCCAGCAGCTTTGCTGTCTATGGTGCCTTGAATAAAACCGTCGGAATCCGCCTTGATCAGGAAGATGAATTTAATGGTGCCGACCTTACCATTCATAAAATCGGCGCCTACCCTGAAGACAGCATTCGCTGACTACTAAAGTAATCTGTTCTTATCGATTTGATGCTTTGAAGGCTGCGTGACATAACGGTTGCTAACATACTGACATACCGTTTCTTTCGTTGACAATAGCGTGGAGAGGTGCTACTTAAGAAGCATTTTACCTGTAGCTATTCTGCTCTCCGTGCGCCGTCAGTTGCGTAGCCGGCCAAAAGAGGTCAATTCACGTGATATTATTGAAATTATGCCGCAACATCCTCCCCCGGCTTCTAGTCGTCCTGGTCATAATTTCATCTCTGATCGCACCCTCCGCTTTTTGTCAGGAAACGGAGGACTCTCAGGTATTTATTGCCGGATTTAATGCCTATCAGCAAAAAGATTATGCCTCTTCGATCGAAAAGATGAACGAGGTGCTGCAAAAATACCCCGACACACCTCTCAGAGATATGGCACTGTTCTGGCTTTCCCGCTCCTACTTCAAAGTGGGCAATCAGCAGGATGCTGCCCGTTATCTTTCCCAATTTTCCAAAGAATTCCCTGACAATCCGCTCAAAAGCACCGTTGAAGATGAGCTTCTCTCTCTCGTAGCTCGCTATGAAAAAGGTGAGAAGCTGCCGGTTGGATCGCCGCCAGTGAAGCAGCCTGACCGTATGGCTGCTCAGAAAGCAAAGGCAGAGAAGGAACGCATAGCTGCAGTCAAGGCCGAAGAAGCTAAAAAGGCCGCCGCCGCAGCAGAATCAGCACGCATTGCGGCACTCAAGCAGGCTGAAGAGAACTCTGCCGCCGAGAAAAAGGAGCAGGAGCGCGTTGCTGCAGCTAAAGCCGAACAAGAACGGATAGCTGCTGCCAAGGCTGAGGAAGCCAAGCTGGCAGCAGCCAATGCAGCGGCAGTTACTGCAGCCGCTGCCGAATCGGCACGCGTTGCCGCACTTAAGCTGGTTGAAGAAAAGGCTGCTGCTGAAAAGAAAGAGCTGGAGCGAGCAGCTGTCGTCAAGGCCGAACAAGAACGGATAGTCGCTGCCAAAGAGGAAGAAGCTAAGATGGCTGCCGCTGCTGTCGCAGCCGAATCCGCCCGTGTTGCTGCCCTGAAACAGGCTGAAGAAAAGGTGGCCGCAGACAAGAAAGAGCTGGAGCGAGTGGCTGGCGTTAAATCGGAACAGGAGCGCTTAGCGCTCGAAACAGCCGCCCGCGAAAAAGATGAACAGCAGAAAATAGCCGCTATTAAGTCAGAAGAGGCGCGCAAAGCAGCCGAAGAGACTGAGCAGCAAAGAATTGTATTGGCCAAAGCGGAGCAAAAGAGATTGGCGGCTATCGCAAAGGCAGATCAGGAAAAGTTAGCTGCTGCCAAGGCAGAAGAGGCGCTAAGAGCTGAGGCTGTTGCCGAGGCTGCACGTATTGCAGCGCAGAAAGCTGAAGAAGTACGCCAGACTCAGTTAAAGGCCGAGCAGGAGCGTGTTGCACAGGCTGAGGCGGAACTGGCGAGCATGAATGCTCTCAAGGCGGAAAAAGAACGTAGTGCCGCTATAGATAAAGCCGAGCGAGAGAAAATCGCTCTTGTTAAGTCAGAAGAGGCCAAGCAGGCGGTAGTAGCTGCCGAGGCTGCTCGCATGGCTTCGGTGAAAGCAGAAGAAGAGAGTAAAACAGCCGGGCAAATTGCAAAAGATGCTGAAAACAGCCGCATGGCTGCTCTTAAGGCCGAAGAAAGCCGCATTGCAGAGCAAAAAAATGCCGAAGAGAAGGCCAAGTCTGCAAAGCTGGCTTATCGCGAGATGGCTATTGGCCAGTATAAGACAATCATTGACAAATATCCTGCATCCACGGCAGCAGTCACAGCCGCTGCAAAACTGCGTGAGCTTGGCATTGCGGTCGCTTTGCCTCCTAAGATAGTTGAGGCGCCTCTTCCGGAAAATGCGCAAGTACTGCGTCTTGAAGTTGCGCAATTCGCTGGCTTCGAATTTAACCTGTTGGCCCGGCCAGATGTTCTCACCGTTGGTCAACCTGTTTCAGTCCCGTTTGAAGTTATCAACCGTGGCAACGGTAATGACTCTTTCTCTCTGGAACTGGCCTTCCCGGCAGATTTTAAAGCCCGCTTTGCCTCGGCGTCCGCCCCTGGCGTGGCAATCACTCAAACTCCTGACCTTGCACCGGGCGAAGCTTTCAAAGGGATCATCAGCCTTGTTATTCCGCCCGGCAGTATCGACGGCCAGCGGATTACATATCCTGTCAAAGCAATTTCACGGTTGATAGCAGAAGCGAGTCAATCACGTGAAGTCAAGTTGGTTGCCTCCGCGCCCCTACTTCGCGCTGTGCTGCGCACAGAGAAAATCAAGCCTCTTCCGGGTGACAAGGTTGTGTATCGCATAGCCCTTCTCAACGTCGGCTCAACCGGCGCCCAGGATGTGACCTTACGCCTTAATTACCCTTCGCAATTAGAGCCGGTTGACTACACAACATCCGGATTCAGGCAGGAGATGAAATCCGCTTTGGTATTGGACGGACTACAGGTCAAATCCGGGGAAAGCCGTGAATTCAGTATCGCCTTCCAGCTCAAGGATGATGCGTTGTCCGGACAGGAACTTTCAACACGCGCCGAGCTGATCGACAACCTGCTTAAAACCACCTCTGTTTTTGTATCAAACATAGCCTCTGTTGAGTCCCAAAGAAGTGTAACTGTCCGCACCGGTTCGGAGCGTATTATTGCAATTCCAGGCCAGACTGTCACCGTTCCCTTTGTGGTCACCAATACCGGCAATGTCAGGGAAAAGTTCAAGATCACTTCAAATGTAACCGGAAGCCAGAGCGCGGTCGTTTTCAATGACCTGAACCGTGACGGCATCCATCAGGCAAGTGAGCCGGTGATCAATGAGATTGGTCCGCTTGCTCCCCGTGAAGAAGCCAGTGTCGTTGTGGAGATTAAAACACCGGGCAGTGCTGCCGACGCTAGCCAGGGCAGTGTTCAGATTACATTTGTATCAGAAGGTGACGCTAATCGTTCGGCATCAGGATCTACACAATTTACATATTCGAGGCCTGTATTGAAAATGATTATGGCTGGTCGTGACGGTCGGCCAAAACCGGGCGACGTTGCTTCATTTGATCTGACAATCAGTAACAATGGCTCAAATATTGCGAGGGTCGTAGAACTGCAAAGTGCCTGGCCGGAACAGCTGGAGCTTATAGCTTCTACCCCTGACACAAGTGCTGTCAGCAGTGGAAACATCATCTGGCGCTTCAAGGAAATGGGAGCAGGTGAAAAACGGAGCATCAAGGTTTCATTCAGGGTTAAGCCGAGCACCGGAGTTGGAACCTCAATCCAAGTCAAAAATATTCTGACATACGAAGACCAACTGGGAAACAGGTATTGATATGACTCCACGCACCTGCAGTAAGACCGTCGTCGCGCTCATTATCTGCTTGTCACTACCGGCCTGGGGGCAACAGTATCTGTTGTATACACCTCAAGTTGTTACATCAGGTCAGATACCTCCTTCACAGGGCGGCATTATCGTCCAGGAGATCGAGATTCAGAAGGGTGACACTCTGTCTAAAATTTCCCGCAAATTCAGCGGACGCGGAATGTATTTTCCTCAGATTCTTCTGTTTAACTCGATTAAAAACCCTAACCTCATTTATGCCGGAAAAATGCTCAAAGTTCCGGTAACTACAAACAGAACAATCGATTCTGAAGTGAAAGATACCCCGCCGCCAGGTGCATCTCATAAATCAAAAACTTCCGTTGATAAGAGCAAAGCGGAAGGGCAGCCCCCCGCTCAACAATCAGCCACCGACTTACCCGTTTCGACACCAAGTACCGAACTATCATTGGAAGATTTGAAAATTGCCGGGACGCGCAAAAATATTGCGGGCCAAAATAAGAAAAATAATCTTCGTTCCAAGAAAAGTAAAAAATCACCGGCAGTGGCAAGAGTATCCGCGGTTCCGCTGCCTGAAACTCATAAAAACACAGATACAGCTATCCCTGCGGTCGACGCTTCCAGTGGACAAAAACTCTTCGAAGCGGCTGTAAAGGCTTATCGGCTTGATGATTGCCGCACTGCACTGGAACTTCTTGATCGCTATCTGGCAGACAATTCAGGCTCGCCTTTAGCTGCCGATGCAAATCTGTATAAAGCCGATTGTTATTTGAAGTTGTCCGCTCAATAAGGTTTCCGGTTACAATAATCCGCCATAATGTAGCACATTATCATGTACTATCCATCACGCTAAGCATCCATACGAGGTTGATAAATAATGAAAATCTCTCCGCTTGACATTCAACAGCAACAATTCAAGGTAAAAACATTTAGAGGTCTGGATCCGGACGATGTTGACGCCTTTTTGCAAAGTGTTGCAGGTGAAATGGAGAGTTTGATTCGCGAAAACAGTCAGATGAAAGAGCAACAGTCGCGTCAGAGCCGTGAGATGCTTGATATGGCAGAAAAGGAACGAGAGCTGCGCGAAACACTGCTTTCTGCTCAACGTGTTATTGAAGAAATGAAGGCCAATGCCCGTAAAGAGGCTGAGTTAATAGTGTCGGAAGCAGAGATAAAAGGTGAACGAATTATTGTAGATGCCGAACGGCAACTGGGTGAACTGAAGAGTCGGATTGAAGAGGTCCGCCGTCAGAGAATCCAGTTTGAGATGAGCTTTAAAGGATTACTCGATAGCTTTAGCTGCCAACTGTTGAGCGATGAACACGTCTGAACTCCCTTTTCTCACCACCACTAATAACTGTTTGATTTTGAATGTTTATGTTCAACCGCGAGCATCAAAGAACCAGATCTGTGGAATTCAGGGTTTGGAGCTTAAAATCAGGATCACCTCTCCGCCGGTTGATGGGGCGGCTAATAAACTCTGCAGGGAATTTTTAGCAGACATCTTTGGAGTATCAAAATCATCAGTTGAAATCATTTCAGGTGAAACCTCCCGCCATAAACGTTTTAAAATTATTGGAAATAAACCCGGGCAGTTCAGCAAACGTATTTTTGAAATGGAAGAAACCCTGAGTACGGGACATATACTAACTGAAAGGAAGTAACCATGGCACAGGCAAAAACCGGCGACAAAGTAAAAGTACACTACACTGGAACACTTGAAGATGTGTCCGTTTTTGATTCATCAGAAGGCAATATTGAGCAGCCAAATGATAATGGTTGTGGTTGCAGCAGCAAGAAGAATCTCGATAAAGGGTGCGGCTGTGATAGTAATTCCTGCGATCCAATGGAGTTTGTCATTGGCGCCGGGCAGTTGATATCGAAATTTGAAGCGGCGGTAATCGGACTTGAACCGGGTCAAAGCATAACAATAACTATTCCGTCCGATGATGCATACGGACAGCGCGCCGAAGAAATGGTTGCTGTAATTGAGCGAAGTGAAATTCCTGCTGAAATTAAACCCGAGCCGGGTCATCAGATGGAAGTGATTCTGGAAGATGGCTCCCCACTGCCGGTTCTGGTGACGGATGTTACAGAAACGACTATTACACTTGACGGCAATCATCCCTTGGCTGGTCGTGACTTGACCTTCACAATCAGGTTGATTGAGATTTTGTAAACTAAGATAATTATATTATTAGAAAGGCCGTTGACAAGTATTGTCAACGGCCTTTCTAATTTTCGGTAACCGGATAAACGCCTGGTTTGGAAACTATTGCTGCTTCACGGTGGCAACTGTTGAGCCGGCCGACTGTACTGCAAAATCCTTGGCACCTTTGGGAAGATTGGCAAGTACGACAACAAAAGGAACCGACTTGCCAGGAGCTACCTCCATGTTTGCCAGTGAATCGCCAAACTGATTTGCCATGGCCGTCTCGATCTTGTCTAGCGGCAGTTTCTTCAGTTGCTCCACGGTCAGAGGATTTCCGGCATATGCTGTCTTAGTAGCGACAGCTTGCTCCGTCGCATCAAATATGGTCACCTTGACTTGCAACGCCGCCCGCGGTTTTGGATATTCATTAATCGCCTCACCAGAAATCACAAGCAGTTCACCCGCAGTGTCGTTAACAAGATAGGCAGTTTTCACGATTCGTATATTAATTTTGCCGGTCTCAGGGGAGGCAGTCTCCATATTGGCGGAAAATGAAGAATAGCCTAAATAGCATATAACTGAGAAAACAATCAGTGCTACTAAAACTATCACTCCACTGAAAAGTGGATTCCGTTTGCGTCGCGAAGCTATCGAAAGTGGCGGAAGTTCCTGCTGTTTGCCATCTGGCTCTTCCTCCAAGAATGATCGCGCTAATTCATCATCCTCCGCTAAGACCTGAGTTTTAGCTAAAGGTGCAAATAGAATCTCCTGGGAAGGTTTCAGATCATCTGGATTTACTTGCTGAACGGCTACCGAGGTAAGTTCATCGCCAAAGTCAATTTCACCCAGATTGAATGGTGTATTGCCGGATGAGTCAAGTGAAAATAATGTGCCGCTTTTACTGATTGAATCCTGGCCGCCCATATCCATGGATTCGGCAAAGCTGCCACCTTCAAAATCAAAGGATATTGTATCGTTTGATGTTTCTGGAGTTGCCTGCACAACGGCTCCGAACATATCATCATCTGAAAAATCGAGCCCCTGCGGGGCTTCCTTTTGTTGTACAGCCGGTACAGATTTGATAGCACTGTCGGAAAAAGAATCTGTTGACTCGTTGTCGCTAAAATCAAAGCCGGAAAAATCGATTTCACCACCCTTGGGGTCGGGTTTAACAGTGGCTGAAAGGGTATTCTCTGCTTCAGCAACATTATCGTCATCAGTATCAAACGATATGGCAGTGGAATCAAAAGACGACGACTCCGGCGAACATAAATCAGCTGGTTCGCTACGGAAAGAAGTATTATCGAAAGCTTCAGAATCAAACGGTACATTTTGAGCCGAGTCTGCTGCAAACTGGTTGTCTTCGGGAGTCAGAGATGAAGTTTCAGGCTCTGCAGCACAGGAAGGAATCAGGCAAGCTTCATTATCCTTTGCATCGGGTGCATCCTTCTGCACTCTGAATACATGCTTACACTTGGTGCAGCGGACTTTTACGCCTTTGTCAGTGACTCTGGAATCGTCAAGCTTGAATTTTGTCTGACATTTTTCGCATTGGATTATCATCTGCGACTCCTCGATGATGATAGTTTATTTATACAGAAAACCACGGAAACTATCTAAAACAACGCTAGTCGTATAACAGAAAGGGGGGGTGGTGTCAAATCATTACGCTGACATTTCGACTATTTAGTCTGATTCTGAGCGCAGATTTCGGCAATCGGACATGACGTGCAACGAGTTGAATTTTTACCGTCGCAGCCGTCGCTGATGCCGAGATGAGCCAGAGAAAAATCGTATTTCACCGGATCCGAAGCGTCAAACAGGCGCAGGGCAGCGGTGATTTCCTGAGCCATACGCCAGTCGGCGACCTTTCTGCTGGTCAGGCCGAGATAGCGGCTGATGCGACTGATGTGGGTATCAACCGGAATAATCAGTTGTGCTGGAGATACCCCGTTCCACAAGCCGAGATCGACTCCGTCTGCCGGGCGGACCATCCAGCGCAGAAACATGCAGAGTCTTTTGCAGGCGCTGCCGGAAACGGGAGCGGGGAATAGAAATGCGAAGTAGGAGTCAGATGGGATCTCCTTAGCCCCAAATATTTTAACATAGTCAAGTGCCAGAACAGCCGATGAGTAGCGGTTCAAGGAGCCACTTATATCTTTGTCTGCATTATTGTGGCCACGTAGAAAAAAAGACTGAATACTACCTGACTGCTCTAATATCTGCCGCATTCCCCACAGTAGTGCGCACAGGTCGCGGCCATCGTTAAAACGGTGCTTGAATCCTGAAAAAATTCGCAGGCCGTCTTTAGGATCAAATCGCTCTACATAATTCCTAGGCGACGAACCCATCTCGGCAAATATCGCTTCCAGCGTCCTTAGAATAATGACTACTGAGCCGTAGGCAAATGATGAAGCGATAACAGCGACAATCTCTTGATCAGCGGGGTCAAGGTAGCGGTGACAGAAGGAAAGCGGATCATTGCCCAGGTGTTGAGTTGACCTGGATGCGTAGAGCGCGTTAAGGGTATTCCGGATCTCAGACATCAGCCTCTCTCAAAAACTGGGCGGCATCTTCTGGCGATGTCGGGTTGATATAAAAACCGGTGCCCCACTCAAAACCGGCCACTTGTGTCAGGCGCGGCACCAGCTCGATGTGCCAGTGATAATCATATTCAAGAGAGTTCCAATGCTCAGGTTTGCCTGGGCGTCTATGCATTGGGGGAGCAGTGTGAAGGATGAAATTGTAGGGCGCGTCGCGGAGTACCGTCTTGACCCGGAGCAGCATATCCTTCATCGCCACAGCTAATTCGGCCAGCTGGGCATCGTTCATAAGGGCAAAGTCATGACTGTGGCGCTTGGGATAAAGACGCAGTTCGAATGGCGAGCTGGAAGCGTAAGGGGTCAGCGTTACGAAGTTTGAGAATTCCTTTACTACGCGTACACCTTCGCGAAGCTCGAATTCAATTAGATCGCAGAATACGCATCGCTCCTTGTCACTGAAGTAATTGCGGGACACTTTCAGTTGGGTACTTGCCACCGGCGGCAGCAGCGGCACCGCAATAAGCTGACTGTGGGAATGAGAAAGGGACGCGCCGGCGCGGGTCCCATGGTTTTTGAACAATACCATGTAACGAAATCGGAAATCTTTGCGCAAGTCAAGATAGCGATGACGATACGCCGTCAGAACATCATTTACCTCATTAACCGTAAGATCGGCCAGCGTGCGGTTGTGATCCGGATTTTCAATGATAACCTCGTGTGCGCCGATGCCGTTCATAACATCATACATGCCATAGCCGTGGTTGTTGAGATCGCCCTCCACTCGCAAGGCGGGATATTTGTTGGGAATCACCCGTACCCGCCAGTTAGGGGCGTTGGGCAGGCCGCTCGTGCGAATGGCAAAAATCTCCGGCGGGGTTTTATCCTCATTGCCGTAACAAAACGGACAGGCGATCATGCCGCTCTGCTCCGGTTCCACCTGAAAATCACGCGGGCGGCGCCCACGCTCGGTGGCAATAATTACCCAATGCAGTTTTATCGGATCCCAACGTAGTTCAGACATAAATAGCTCCCCAATGGTAAAGGCAACGGGTATAGCGTAACTTTACACAGACCCCTGAGCGATGTTCAAATCAACCAATTGTCCAATTCAATATCCGCTCCGGCATAATACAGCATCAACGGCGCATCACTCGGCCAGCGACCGATCTCCTCGTTGTCACGCACCAATGCAACGGAGATGAACAGCTTGCTTCCGGATATCAACATAATGCTGTTAAGCGGAATACTGATTTCACAGATCTTGGCGATCTTCCAGCGGCAATAGTTATTGGTAGAAGTCCAGACCCCGTTTTCCTTGATCTGCAGCAGTCCTTCATCGTTCTTGATCTGCATCGTCAGCCGGTAGTCATGATCATAGATCAGGTGCAGATTGAGTACATCATCATCCTTCAGCAGGCGAGAAAGCTCCTGAACTCCGTCAATCCTGATAAAGAAGCAACTATTGTTATAGCCGTAATAGAAACTCTGCAGCATCCGGTCAGATGAGTGCATGGCAGACCCCTGACGGGTCAAGTCATACAGGCCGGCGGCCAGCCACTCAAAGTAATCGCTGATTCTGCCTGTGATCTCCGGATCGATAAACGCAGCCGGTTCACGGATCAATCCGGCCGGGTTTTTCTTCTTGATCGGCTCCAGCAGTTCTCGGGGAGGATCCTGTCCCAGAAGCCGGTATATGTTCATCAGGTGCTGACGAAAAAGACGGTCAAAACGGTCGCTATGTGGTGAAAAATGGTCATCGCCGTACCACCAGAACCAGTCGCTCCCCTCTGCAGCATATAGAGAACGGCAGATCATCTCGGCCGTAACGTCCTCAGAAGGTTCCCCGCATTCAAGAGCCTCGGCAACCAACTGGTTGCCGGATACCGCCGCTTCGCGGGCATGTGCAATAAGGTCCCAGGCGAGATTCTCTTCATGATGGCCAACCCAGATCCCGTAGTTGCCGTTAATCCACGATCCGGGAAAGATCGTATGCAGGCGTCCGTCGAAACGGGTCTCTTGCAATACCTCACTGCAGGTGGTCAAACGAAGAGTCGGTGATGCTGCAATCCCTTTGTACATACTGTGCAGAAAATCATAGGCGTTGTTGGGATAGTACTCCCAGGCATTTTCACCATCCAGAATGATCGGGACTACCCGGCCATCGCCACCCAGACTTGACTTGATAGCATTCAGGCGGCCGCACAGATCGGCCACCGCCCGCCCCGGCTCCCACTGCGAATAGGTGAAGCCGATAAGGTCGGAGAGCTCATGATCCCGGAAGAACGCACCAATCTCACCTTTGCTGCTGCTGTAGCGCCAGGGGCGATACAAACGTTCCTTATGAGAACCAAGCCCGCCATCTATGCTTTTTCCAAGAATTTCCTCATCGGTAGCAATCCAGCGGATTCCGCTCTCTGCAATAATCGTCAACGTATCGATGCTGACTGAACCCTCCGAAGGCCACATGCCGGTCGGGGTAAAACCGAATATCTCGCGGAAATAATTAATGCCACGCCGGATCTGGGCTCTGGCGTCCTCGGGATAGCGAAAGCTGGAAGCAGGGAGCGCAACTTTCGGCATAGCAGTCTTGGCGCAGCTAACGTCGCACAGCAACGGCAGAATCGGATGAAAGTATGGTGTCACCGACAACTCAATCCGTCCTTCTTCATGGAGGCGTCGGTACAGTGGTATTATCGCCTGTAAAACTTCCAGCTGGGTGGCAAATAACAGCTCCTTATCAGCTGCGGTAAAGTTTTCACCCTTGGCAACCAGTTCGGCAAAGGCCGGATAGCGGCGCCGGGCCGCCTCACCGGTCCAGGCCAGGAAAAACCATACTTGCAGATCCAGCAGGTCCTGCTCGCTGAAGTGCCTTACCCGCTCAGCGGCACTCCCCGGTTTCCCTTCACCGGCCATATCGAGCAGCTCCAGATAGCGACGGGAAGGCTCTATCATGTTTTGCCGGTTGGCAGAGAAAAAATTCTCCAGCAGAAAAATACGATCTTCCTGACTTAACCCTGACGGTGCGGCTTTCCCTTTTTCAAGAAACGGATCAACGGCGCTGCCGGATGCGTACTCCAGCAACTGCTCGATCAGTGACGGCACCAGGTTGAAAACGGCCTTGGCACCTGGCGTTTCTTCGACGATGGCCGGCATGTCAAAATAATCCTTGATGCCGTGCAGATAGGTCCAGGGAAGGGCATATTCATTTTTGAGCGGATCTTTGTAGTATGGTTGATGCATATGCCACACTATCACCACGTCGAGGGGTTGGGGCATAATCGGTTAAACCATCTCCTTCTTCCACGCCAGAATCTTCTTCTCGTACTCTCCCAGAAGCTTCTGAGCCGACTTCTGATCCTTCGATTCGGCTACGATATGGACCACTGGTAAATATTGGTCGGGGAGTACCAAGACCCATTCTGCGCCAAAATGTACTTTGATCCCATCGATGAATGTAGCCTCTTTTTCAAGGCTGTCCTCACTCATCTTGCGCATGATGCCACCCTTCATTTCCCAAGGGCAGGGGAGGCTGGTTTGAAGAAAGGCGCTGCGTGGGACATCCGATAGTGCCTCTGATAGAGTTTCTCCGCTGGCTGCGCACAGCTCCATTAATCTAGCAATAGCAAACATGCCGTCGAAGGCAGACTGAAAGCGTGGAAAGGCGAAGCGACCATCAGTGGCGCCGGTCAGGACGATTTCTGTAGAGGAGGCGACCTCCTGCATAGCGCGGTCAGAACTCTTGGTGCGGACAACCTGACATCCTTTTTGCATCGCCATCTGCTCAATTGTGGAGGGAGCCTGCACTGGCACAGCAACCGCACCTTTCTGCCCTGTTTTCAACATCAGCGCCACAGTCAGTGACAGCAGTTCGATGCCGGAATAAATCCGGCCGTTTTCATCAACCATTGTGATAGCTTCTGCGGAAGGGTCAAGCCAGAAACCGGCCTGAGCCCCCAACGACGAAACTATTGTCGAAAGCTGGTTCAATGCCTGGGTTTTTTCCTTAATCGGAACTCCGCGTCCCTCATCCACATAAGCATTGAGTGCGATGACCGAGAATCCCAGTTCATTCAAAAGTTGAGGAAGAGTCTGGCTGGCAGGTGAAAAACTGAAGTCTACAACCACTGTGAAAGCCGATTTTTTGAGCAGTTCACGATCCAGCGCCCGCAAAAATCCTTCACGGTAAAAATCTCCGACATTGTTGATATCAGTGATAACTCCAGGTTCGGTATGGTGCGCACGACGGAAATTTTCCTTGAAAAATATGCGCTCAACGTTCTTGCCCATATTACTTGAAAAATCGAGTCCGTCACCATCAAGGAAAACGATTTCCAGTAAAGCCGGATCATCCTGTGCCTGGCGGAAATGTACCCCACCCACCTCACCAAATGTCTTTAGCTTATAGCGAACAAGTGGCAACGAGGTCATCTTCATGTCACGAACATTGATGCCGGCAGACAGCAGACCTCCGATGAAACAGCGCTTAAGCATTCGGGACGAAGGGTTGGAGTCACGACCACCCAGCACGAAGCTTCCTTTGGGGAGCGATGTTCCGTAGGCGCACCCCAGCTTGGCGCAAAATTCAGGGGTAAGTTCCATATTGGAGAGTCCCTTGATTATTGCACCCTCAAAAAGGGCCTTTTTCCATTTTTCACCCCAGATCATATTTGAGGTAACAGTTGCACCGGCCTCAATGGTCTTTTTTGGCCAGATTTTGACATCGGCCTTGATGACCGCCTCGTCACCGACCGAAGTCTCGTCAGCAACAATTACTCCCTCCTCAAGAGTGGCTCCCTGGCCGATACGTACATTGGAGCAGATGACACTGTCGGTAATCTTAGCCCCTTTTTTGACATATGAATTGTCCCAGATAACGCACCGGTTGAGCCTGACTCCGGCTTCAACAGTACAGTTGCGGCCGATCACAGAATCTTTTATGCGCACGTCGCCCAGAATCTGGCTGTTGTCGCCGATAACGACAGTCCCCTCTAGCCCGGATGCATGTTCCAGTTTGACGTCAGCTCCGATCCGTAGATCCTTACCGACAAAATCCTGCTTCGGCTCGTCAATTTTCAGGTTGACCCTGCCTTTGAAAATGTCGTGGTACGCTTCTCGGTATGAATCGGTGTTGCCGATATCTCGCCAGTATCCCTTGGCAGTCACACCGAACAGTGCATCCTTCTTTTTCAACATCAGCGGGAATAGATCCTGCGAAAAATCAAAATTTTCCCCCTCAGGGATGTATTTTAAAATCTCCGGTTCCAGCACATAGATCCCGGTATTGATTGTATCGGAGATGACCTCGCCCCAGCCCGGCTTTTCCAAAAACTGGGTGATGCGCTTCTCCTTGTCAGTGATCACAACCCCGAACTGGAGTGGATCTTTGACGGATGTTAAAGTAATTGTGGCCTTTGCCTTGTGATCGGCATGAAAATCCAGAATTTTTTTGAGGTTGAAATCGGTCAGGAGATCGCCGCTGATAACCAGGAAACGCTCATCAAGATATTTCTCGGCAGCCTTGACCGCCCCGGCCGTACCCATATCGGCAATAGGGGTCACATAAGTGATTTTTACTCCGAAATCGGAACCGTCGCGGAAGAAGTTTTTGATATAAAAAGGCTGGTGGTAGAGCAACATGACAAGTTCGGTAATGTCGTACTTCTTCAGCAGTTCTACGATATGAAGCATGATCGGGCGGTTGAAGAGCGGTATCATCGGTTTAGGCATACTACCGGTAAGCGGCTGGATGCGGGTGCCGAAGCCACCCGCCATAATGACAGCTTTCATGGGAACACTCCTTGGAGATGAAATTAAATATCAAGCCACTATACTGCGCCGGCAATTACACGAAAGGGGCGCTGCTCGCTGCATCCTACCGGGCAGACAAGCAGCGCCCCTGTTATAGGTATGTTTATTCGCCGGATCTATTCAGGGGAAATTATCGTTCAACTTTTTGCTTTCTGCGCTTTTTTGGCCAGTACCCGTGCGATTTCCTGTTTAAGCTCGGTCAGATCACCTGATTTGACAACATAGCCATCAGCCAGCCATGCCGAAAAATCGTCCTTGTAACATGAGAATGCCGAGCAGAGGATCACCGGCATATCGTGTCGTTCCTTGACCAGTTTCTGAAGCAGTTCGATACCGCTTTCATTCTTCAGCTTGATATCCAGAACCGCCAGATCAAAAACGTTTCCCTGCAACTTTTCGGCCGCCTCGGCGCTACTGGCCGCCGTCACTACTTCGTACCCCTCATCTTTCAGCTCTTCAGCGTACAGCAGCCGGATGTTTGCTTCATCGTCTACTACCAGTAATCTGCTCATGGTTGTTCCTCCTTGCGGGTGGGAAGTGTGATGGTGTATTTGATTCCTGCGTGCTCATCTGCCAGAGCGACAAAAGGAATTCCCTGTTTTTCAAGCATGGTTTTACATAGTGCCAGCCCCAACCCGGCACCCAGGTCGCGTGTCTCCGAAAAAGGAACCAGCAGGTGGTCAAGTTCTGCTTGAGAGATGTGCCGACTGTGGTCTTCAATCTTGAGGATGACGCAGTCTTCAACGCTCTGAGAGCTGATTTCAATCGATCGATCAGTGCCAAGACCATTGATATCATTTTGCAGCACGGTTCTCAGGCAATAGGAAAGCTGTTTGAAGTCGATAAAAACCGGAGGCAGGTCAGGTTCTGAAGAATAACCGGTTGCATAGCCAAGTGAAGTCAAAATATCGGCGGTATCACGCAACACAGCCTCAACCAGCTGGTTTACATCCCAAAAGTCCCGAGTGGGATATAACGAATCGGAATAATTCAGTATTTCATCCAGCACAACTTCCAGCTGACGAGTTTCGGCAACTATTGATTCGATGAATGTTCTCTTGGGGTCGGACACAGGGCTGTTCTTGAGCATCGAACGGGCAAAACCTCCTATGATCATCAGCGGATTCCGCACCGAATGGGCGATACTGGAGGTGATTCGACCGACCAGAGCCATATTCTCCATCCGTACTATCAATTCCTGCTGCTCTTTCAGCTTTTTCCCAGCTTCGGTAACGCGGTTAAGTTCAACCTGCAGCTTGTCGTACAGCGAGGCGCGTTCAATGGCAAAAGCTACCGGGAAACCGAAGGTTTCCAGCGAGTGCATATCCTCTTCAGTTATGGCGCGGTGAGTGATGCAGTTATCTGCGATGATCATACCGACCCGTCGGTTACGTGAAATAAGCGGCATCAGCAAAAAGGTGTCAACCCCCAACAGGCGGGCCAGTTCTGCGGGTACATCAGGATGCTGAAAAGCCCCCTCAACCATTATCGGGCGTTTTCCATCAAGCGCTTTGATGAGAATATGGTTTTTGTTGGAGAGCGGAACTGTCAGCTGTTCCAGGACATCGTGAAATTTTGCTCGTTCAGAGGAAAGTTTGTTCAATCTAAAATTCTGAGCCAGAGTTTGTAGATCCATATCGTTCTGGATGATCTCGTTCCAGACCTGACTGGCCTCTTCTATGTTTCGTGGTCCGATGCCCAGGTAGCCGTGCAACACATTCGCTTCCCGGTCTGTCAGTAGCAGAAAGGCGCGATTCATGCCAAACCCTTTTCCTGCAGTAATGGCGGTCAGCGCCACGGAAAGCACCTCATCCAGATCTACCGAGCTTTGGAGAACTGATCCGAGCTCGTGCACAAAGCGCATTTCAAGGGTTTTGTTATCAAGGAAGCTTACCAGGGATTGAATTTGAATTTTTTGGCGGCGGTTTTCATTCAGTACATCGGAGAGTATGGGTGCAAGCGGATTAGCGTCGTCACGCAACCGGCCCAAATTTGCAATAAATACATCGCATTCACGGCACTTTTCCGTGACCCGCTGCAATTTTGAAGCAAGCAGTTCCTCTTCGCCCTCGTTGATCTTCGAGCAATCAGCCTGTTCAATAACGTCCCTGTTCCAGCAACACTCCTGATCCACTCAGAACCTCGTTAAATATAGTAGGAACATTATAGCAGTCAACAACGAGTATGCAACAAAGTCTATTTCACGTCCCAGGTTGTTCCCTGAGCCGAGTCAAACAGTTGAATCCCTTTTGCCATAAGCAGATCGCGGATTTCATCGCCACGTTTGAAATTCCTTGCGGCTCTTGCCTCGGTCCTCTCGGTAATCAACTGTTCGATCTCATCCGGTGTCAAATCAATCTGGCCAACTTTGGCAGCCTTGATCCCCTCCAGCCATACGGCCGGGGTCGTTGTAAATAGTCCAAGTACAGTCCCGGCCTCAACGAAGAGATGTCGTACATGTGCGATAAGCGACAAAGAGAGAGGGGTGATTTCTTTGGTTTCTGCCATAAAGCGATTCGTGGATCGAACTGTTTCGAACAGGACACCAAGTGCTTGAGTAGCGTTGAAGTCATCATCCATCGCATCGACAAAACGTGGAATGAACTGGTCAACCTTTTCCTGCAGCTCCTGACCGACTTGCGACAGATTCTCGATCACGGCGATTTCGGCAGAATGAGGTTTTCCGTTCAGAATATCGTCCAGAGCAGCAAGACAGGAATAGATCCGTTCGAGCGCTGACTGAGCCTCATCAAGATTATGATCGGAAAAATCAATCGGTGAACGGTAATGAGCTGAAAGAATAAAAAAGCGCAACGTTTCCGGATCATATTTTTTCAATACCTCGCGGATAGTAAAAAAGTTGCCTAGTGACTTACTCATTTTTTCGGCGTTGATATTGACAAAACCGTTGTGAAGCCAGTAGCGCACGAACTGGCAGCCGTTGGCCCCCTCCGACTGGGCAATTTCATTTTCATGGTGCGGAAACACCAGGTCTTTTCCGCCCCCATGTATATCAAAAGTTTTACCCAGAAATTCCATGCTCATGGCCGAACATTCAATATGCCAGCCGGGTCGGCCATTGCCCCATGGTGATTGCCACCAGGGTTCACCAGGTTTTGACCCCTTCCAGAGGGCAAAATCCATTGGATGGCGTTTTCTGTCCCCCACCTCCACCCTGGCGCCTGCCTGCATCTCTTCCAAATTGCGTCCGGAGAGCTTGAGATAGTCGGGAAACGTTTCCACCGCGAAATACACGTCACCCTCAGAGGCGTATGCATGACCTTTTGCAACCAATGCTTCTATGATGCTGACAATGCCGCTGATATGATCGGTGGCCTTAGGCTCCACCGTCGGCTTTGCCAGTCCCAGTAGCGCCATGTCTTCATCGAACGCCTGAATATAGCGATCGGCAATCGTCCGGTAATCGGTCCCTTCCTGATTGGCGCGGTTGATGATCTTGTCATCGATATCGGTGTAGTTGCGGACGTAAGTTACATCGTAGCCGGAGTATTTCAGGTAGCGGAAGATAATATCGAATACCACCCCGGCCCGGGCATGGCCGATATGGCAATAATCATAGACCGTTACCCCGCAGACATACATCCCTACTTTGTCAGGGATCAACGGGACAAAAATCTCTTTTTCACCGGAGAGGGTGTTGTAGACACGTAAAGCCATACGATAAACTCCACTATTAAAATGGGGGCATTATGCCTGTTCGTGACAGGGATGGCAAGGAAGGAAATGGAGTGTTGTCACTGTTCAGGCGTAGTTTTGCGTTGATAAATCATGATAGCAGCCCAACTGCAGCCGGCCCCGATCAGGTCAGCCACTACATCGCCCCACTCTGCGGCTCTGCTGGTTGTCAGAGTGGCTTGCAGTATTTCAATCAGAATGCCAAGGGAGGTTCCGTACAGAAATGCTGCAGCAGCAGCCCATTTGCGCGACTGGAGAGAGAGGTACGCGAGTCCGGTTGCCGCAGCAATCGCTCCGGCATGATTCAGCTTGTCCCAACCAAGCCCCGAAGGCGCTGAACTGGCCGGCATCAGCGCCAGCCAGAGAATCAGAATAGTCAGGCCGGCGCAGAGGAACAGCCAGACCGGAGGTAAACCGGTCCGCCCGTCAGGCACTCTTGTGCTCCGTCCGTCGCAGCCGCAGCATTCTCTTCAGGGAGTCCTTCATCTCGTCCATGATGGCGCTGTCCTCAGGTGACAGTTTGGTCAGGTATTCCCTGATAAATACCAAAAAAACCGAGCAGAACAAAGCTGTCACTGTTGACAGAATTACGATCAATGACCGTTTCGGTTTGCTTTTGTGGAGGGGCGGCACCGCTTCGTCCAGCACCTGTAGCGATGAAGCATCACGGGCTTCGTTCATTTTGGCCAATTCAAACTGCTTGGTAAGCTGTTCGAACAGCGCTTCCTGGATCTTCAGCTCACGCAGTCTGCGGATATATTCCACGCCGATCGAGGGGGCGCTTCCGACCGTGGGGATTACCCCTCCCCCCTTGCCGGTGCCGCTCATTGAATTCAGTTGACTCCTGAGCTTGGTAATTCCTGCCAGTAGCGTTCTAACCTCAGCGCTCTCGTCAGTCATGGAGCTTCTGAGTGAAGCCAGCTGCACCTCTTTGGTGACCATCTCCGCCCGCAACCTGGCAATTCCCTCGATGGCTACCTTAACCTGGTCATCAGCCTTGATAGTCTTGTTTGTTTCTTGAAACCGCTTCATCTCTTCTTCGGCAGTTTTCAGGTCCTCTTTGACCACCACCAACCGCTTTTCCAGGAAATTCCGTTCGGTGCTGGCCTTGGTCAGGTTCAGCTGCAGACTTTTCTTCTGGAGCTCATCAATGAACGTATTAGCCAGCAAGGCAGCCTTGGTCGGGTCTTTATAGTCAGCAGTAATGGTAATGATTCCATCCTTGCCGGCCTGAAACTTGACAAGATTCTGTAAGGTAGTTCTGGTTAAGTCTGCGTTTTTAGATTTGAATTCAGTGTGCAGGTCAAGCCGCTTAATTACCGAATCCGTCACCGTGCGACTTTTCAGGAGCCCCAGGTACAGATCTGATGACCCACCACCTGAACCGCCGGCAAGAGCGCCCAGGCCGCCACCGCCCATGGAGGCCAGCAGCGCAGCCGCCCCACCGCCGGAATCTTTCTGCGGCGGCAACAGGGTCGCCTTGGCGGTGTAGACGTTCGTCAGTGTCAATGAATAAAGCACCGAAAGTATCATTGCAGCAGCAGTGATCCTGGCGATTAGCGGCAGGTTGCGGACAATCACCCGCAACAGCTCCAGCAGATTTATTTCATCGTCAGGTACTTCCAGCACCTGGCAGTTATTCTTTTCGTCGCTCATTAATTCCCCTATCTCATAATTGTCCAGATTGTACCGGTTGTCAGTGCCACATTTGCAAGTATTTGGGTGATATCTTTGATTTCCCGCATCCAGGCAATTTTTTCGAGCTGCTGCGGAACTACGAGGGTATCGCCAGCCTCTAAATATGCTGAGAGGAATCTTCCAAAGCTTAATCCGTCATCACCCCAATGGAAACCGAATGAATACTGTTGCCGGCTGAATACCGTACCATCCGCTCGAATTACATACATCTCCGACTTTTCAGCATCGTTAAGTGCACCGCCGGATTTCTGCAGATAGTTGTCAATATCCTTGCCCGGTATGCAGACAAATGAAGTTGGATTATAGACCTGTCCTAACACACTAACCACACTGGGCCGTGAAGGTATGTCCAGCTGGTCACCCCCCTCAAGTTCCAGATCATAATCGCTTGTTTTCATATCTTCAGCTGTTGTGAGCCGCATTACTACGCGACCTTCTGATTTAAGTGTTTTCATTCGTTCCAAGCTCTTAAGCAAACTATCCAGAGCCGCCCTGGTAGCTTCGAGCTCTTCTCTGGTTGATGAAACAGAAGCCACGGATGCCTGTTTCTGCATGATGTCCTTTTCTGTCCTTGCAACCACTTCATCCATTCTCCTCTGCTGCAGCTCTCGAACAGATTTTCTGGTGAACTTCGCTCCACGCAGATAGGCCTTCTCTGTAAATCCGCCGGCTCTTTCAATAACGGAACTCAGCTTTTCGCTTGAGGCGACTGAATAAACTCCCGGAAACTTCACTTCACCTTTCAGGGTGATAAACTTTTCTGTTGCTTCTTGCCAGTTAGTTATCCCACGGATGATCAAAACGTCGTCACTCTGCAGCGGCAGATTATGATCGGGATCTCCAGACAGCGCCTTGCCAAGATTAATCTGCAATCTCGTAGAATGCGCCTTATCGCCGCTGACGACAATACGACTAAGTTCCGCACTGTCAATAATAGCATTACGTCGAGCACTCCCTGCGGCAGTAACCAGATCACGGATTGTCATTCCGGGATAAAAATCATACGTACCGGGATTAAGTACAGCGCCATTGACGCCTACTTTGCGCTTTTCCTCCATCTCGCCGCGCGAGAAAACTTTAACGGTGTCCTGTTCCTGCAACTGCGGGTTGTCGGCCATATTCCCGGCCAGAGCCCTTTGGAGGCTGACGGTAATCAGCTCCCGACGGTAATCCGGAGGAGAGACGCGGGTAATCTCTACAGAGTCAAGATACGACTCCGGAAGCAACATCTGTACTGAAGGTATCAGGTCCGTCAAGCGCATGGAAGGACGAAACTGATACTCTCCCGCCTGTTGAACATTACCATTAAGCACAACAACCTGTCTGACTGCTGTCTGGACCGGAAAAACCTTCACCATATCGCGATCTTTCAACTCAATGGCACCCAGTTCTGCCTTCGGGTCACCGCTTTTCAGCGAGTAGTCAAGCGCAATGCGTGAACTATTATTATCGAACCGCTCAATCTGAACCCGTCCCAACGAGCCGCTGGCAGCAACTCCTCCAGCCATCTGCAGAATTTCAGGGAGGGTTGTTTTTCCGTTAAGTTCATAAATAGCGGGGCGCCGGACCTCGCCGGCCACCGCAACGACATGACCGATCACCGGGACAAAAATTGTGTCACCATTTTGCAGCTGCACATCCTTGTTGCGGTCACCCGATAGAAACATGTCATATAAATCTACCGTTGCAACAGTCTGGCTACCGCGAGTTATCCGTACGGCACGAAGCGAGCCATTCCGTGATGGACCACCAGCAGCGGCCAGTGCATTAATAACCGTTGCCAGAGAGCTTACCGGATAGTTGCCGGGGGCTTCTACTTCTCCAACTACATACACCTGAATGCTTCTTAGTCTGCCGAGTGTCAAGCTCATGTCGAAATTCCGGTAGGCCCGACCGAGCGCCTCTTTCACGGTCGCCTGGGCTTTTTCAAAAGGAAGTCCCCATACCTTTACCGGGCCGATCTTCGGGATTGTCAGCTCACCATTTCTGTTGACGGTTAATTCCTGGCGAAGATTTACGGCACCCCATACGTTAAGGTTAAGTGCGTCTCCTGGGCCCAGCTGGTAGTTGGTTGCCACCGGCATCGCATCAAGTGCGCTTGTCAGCTGAAGACTGTTTTTGAAAAAATCATAGCCGAACTGTTTCAGCGCCCGGCTCATCGGCTCAACCTCAATCTTGTCTAGCAGTGTTGAGGTTTTTTTTGAAAAAGATTTCTCAATATATGAACCCTGTTCCTCTGCCGGCAACGGGGTCACCTTTACTTCATCCGACTTTACCAGTGATTGCTGTTCACGATTAAGTGCTATTATCTGGATAAAATACGGTTGAAAGTTTTTTAGTTCACGCAAAACAAACGTGGTCCCCGAACCCACCATTACGCTCTTGATCAATTTACCCGATTCTATCCCGTATCGAATCGTAAAGCGGGGCGTCTTATCGTCACTGGATGGCGGCAGATTTGCCAATGCCCAACTCAATCTTACCAAGCCGTCTCCCGGTTCATTCTTTAACAGCAGTTGCGGCTTTTGGGCTTTTTGGCTATCAATGTCAGCTTTACTCTTCAATGCGTCGATACTCTGCGCAGTCGCAGGGTCCGTTACTGGCGGAGTCTGCAGCTCCTGACTAAATTCACGCTCTTCAAGGAGATTGATCATCTGATCATCTTTAGTTGAAAGTGAACTCAATCCCTGATTGCCGCTGAGGCCCAAGCCTGGTGAAGAAGGCTGGACTGATTGTGATTGTGAAGACCATGAACGTATTGGCTCCATGTCACCGATAGCAGCAACGGGCAAGATGGAGAAACAAACTATTGATATCAATAACGATAAAAATGTACTTCTAGGCATTTTAAGCATTAAGTGAAACTCCTTCTCGATTTAATTAGGTATGCCAGAGAGTTTTTTGCATAAATTCTGCAGAGTAATTTGAATAAATCAGAAATAAGCTGAAATTAGGCAAATTTTCTTTCGAAGTGTGCTTGCAGGAATTTTAAGAGGATAATTTTACAGGTGCATCAGTTTTGATGCAAACAAAAAAACAACAACTGAATAATAAATCAATTCAAACAACAAACTTTATCGATTGAATCAGGTCAGCACGACCGGGTAAGGCTCAGCGCTCCTGCTTCGAATGGGAACGGCGCTTAACCTCTTGAATTTTTTACGAGCTCCCTAAGTTCGCCGAGTTTGCTCTTGATTTTTCCAGTGTCTGGTATATCATTCAAAAAAAAATATTATACCTTCAAAGGAGAACTACAGATGGCCAGTGAAAAAGTAATTGCATTTACTGACGAAAATTTCGACCGTGAGGTGCTGCAGTCCAGCATTCCGGTGCTAGTTGATTTTTGGGCAACGTGGTGTGCGCCATGCAAGGCGATTGCGCCTCTTATTGACACAGTTGCCGATGAATATGCCGGAAAGGTCAAAGTGGGCAAGGTTAATGTAGATGAAAACCAGGCAACACCAAGCAAATACGGCGTACGGGGTATTCCCACCATAATATTATTCAAAGGTGGCGTTGTGCTTGACCAGGTCGTCGGAGCGGTTCCGAAATCGCAGATTGACGCACTCATAGCAAAAGCGCTCTAGGGGCGTGAGCGTTCTAGCGCCTTTCACCAGACTTCTGCTGGCTACAATTGCCGCATCATTCCTTGCCGTTCCCGGTCTGGTTGATGCGGCTCCACGAGCGGGGCAGTCCGCCCCAAACTTCAAGGTTATCTCCACGTCAGGACAGACAATATCCCTGGATAATTATCGAGGGCACGTATTGATACTTGATTTTTTTGCCACCTGGTGCCAGCCATGTCGTTTGTCGATACCGCATCTGGTAGAGATGAATCGCAAGTATGGCAAGCAAGGGCTGCAGATACTCGGTCTAAGTGTGGACGAGGACGGGGAACGGGTGGTCAAGGCATTTACTGATGAGTTCAGGGTCAATTATCCGCTCGCATTGGCTGGAGATCCGACCACTGTCGATTTTGGCGTCCGGTCAGTGCCGGTTATGTATCTGATTGATAAGAAAGGTAAAATTGTGGAGGTTTATCGCGGCTATTCCGATGATATGGCCCGTTCCGTGGAACAAGCTATCAAACATTTGCTGGCAGAAAAGTGAATTCTTCGGGATAAAACACCTCAATCAGGCATAAACCGCAGGCCGGAGCGGTACTGCCGGCCTCTTTTCGATCACCCCTCTGCAGGAGCCTGCCAATCGCCGATGGTTCAAAGCGTCCCTTTCCGATGTCAACGAGTGTGCCGACCATTACGCGCACCATGTTTTTCAGAAATCCACCACCAATAACGTCAATTGTAATGCGGGTGTCTTGTCTGGCGATCTGGACAGAATCTATCCGTCTGATGGTGGTCCTGGCAACACAATTAGAAGCTCTGAATGCAGCAAAATCGTGACTGCCGACAAAACCGCCTGCGGCCTCTTCCATGGCGGCAAGATCGAGCGGTTCTCGAACCTGCCAACAGTACAGCCTGTCAAGTGGTGTGCGAACTGATGAGTTTATGATGGTATAGCGATAATGCTTGGCGTATGCCATGGTAATCGGCTTAAATCCTTCTGGTACTATACTGGCCGTCTGGATGGCAATGTCAGCCGGAAGAAAGCGATTTGCCCCTTCCACAAAAGCTCGTAACGGTATATTCCGACTCGTTGTAAAAGCAGCTGCCATAGCGCGGGCATGTACGCCGGCATCAGTTCGGCCAGAGGAGCGCACCTGGACGCGTTCCTTCAGCAAACGTTCAAACGCCTCTTCAACAACCTGCTGCACCGCCAGTCCATTCGGCTGAACCTGCCAGCCCGAATAATTCGTGCCATCATAGGCGATTGTTAATAATATGGTTGGCACTCTAGCGACCCGACGGTCTTGAAGCCTGGTCAATCAAGACGTCAAGCTCGTTTGAGTTCAGTTGATATGCTTTCCGGCAGAATTCGCATGTAACCTCTGCGCCGCTCTCATTTGTCCGCATTTCTTTCAATTCATCACTTCCCAGTGTAAGAAGGGCTCGCTCGACCTTTTCCTGTCCACACCCACAGCGGAAGAATATCTCATGAGATTCAAGGATGGTATAGGGGATGTCGCCAAAAAGCTCTTTAACGACCAATTCAGCACCTCCATCTTCGAGGAGTTTCGATAGTGCAGGCAGTCCGGCTATCCTCGCCATGATTTTTTCAATTTCAGCCTCGTCAGCTTTTGGCAGCGCCTGGATCAAAAAACCGCAGCAGGTGGCAATCAGTCCGTCATCGTCAAGGGTCGCACCCAATCCTACCGCAGAAGGTGTCTGCTCTGAGTCAGTCAAGTAATAGGCCAGATCCTCGCCGACCTCACTGCTGACAAGCTGTACAACGCCCTGGTAAGGCCGGCCGCCTACTCCGAGATCTTTGGAGATTGTCAGAAAGCCTGCTCTGCCGATTAGTCCCGCCACATTCCATTTTCCATTCACCGCTTCTAAATCGGCTGCAGGATTTCCGGCACAGCCGCGAATCGCCCCATCGCTGTCTGCTTCAATTATCATCTTGCGAAGCGGACCGTTCCCCTCAAACTTGAGGGCGGTACGCTGCCCCTCCTTGAGGAGAGCCCCCATCAAGGCACCGCCTGCCAGCCCTCTGGACAGTGCTATGCTTGCCGTCGCTGAGGCTTGTTGAAGCAGGCAGATTTCACGCGCCAGCAGGCCGGCATTACACACAAGGACTCTAATACCGCCAGACAAGCATAATGCCCGAACAATCTGATCAGCCATATCTTTAAGACCTCGTTATAATTATTTTGGTAGCAATGACGCAAACCACACTATACTACTGCAATAGGCACAAAAAAAGCCGCATCTTTCGATGCGGCTTTTTTTGTGTTCGCTAAAAGCGAATTACTTTGCAGCAGGAGCAGCAGGAGCAGCAGCATCAACTGCAGGCTTAGCTTCTTTTTTTGCTTTTTTTACTTTCTTTACTTTCTTTGCAGGCTTAGCATCTTTCTTTGCGTCAGCAGCAGGAGCAGCAACTTCAGCAGCAGGAGCAGCAGGAGCAGCAGCAGGATTAGCGAAAGCAACAGCAGAGAAGGAAACAGCTACGAGGGCGGCTACGATTGTGGACAGAACTTTTTTCATTTGTACTACCTCCAAAGGGAATGTGTTTGAATTAATACCAATGCAGATGTCGTGCCAATAAATGCAATATAAATAACTACCCGTTGTATAAGGCTTTTCGTGAATAGTTTGTTTATCCGGTCCCCTTTGCTGATACCTCATACACAACACGGTATACCTTATATGCGGTACATGGCCCGTTTTGCTGCTTATGCCCGGAGTGTTACTCAGAGCTATCCATAATATTCACGATACCAACCGACAAAGCTGGCAATCCCACCTTCGATGTTTGTGCTTGGCCTGAATCCAACTGCTTTTGTCAAATCTGCAACGTCGGCACATGTTACGAGTACCTCGCCCGGCTGTATCGGGAGAAAATTTATTTTTGCTTTTTCACCAAGGCATTCTTCCAGCACCTCAATAAAGCGAATAAGTTCAACCGGCTGATTATTGCCGATATTATACACACGATATGGAGCTGAGCTTGTAGCAGGATCAGGCATTTCGGCGTTCCAGGCTGGATCTGGCCGTGGGAGGTTTTCCATCACTCGAACAACCCCTTCGACAATATCATCGATATAGGTAAAGTCTCGCTGCATCCGGCCATGGTTGAATACGTCAATTTGACGCCCTTCCAGAATGGCTTTGGTAAAGGAAAAATAGGCCATGTCCGGCCGACCCCATGGCCCATATACGGTGAAGAAGCGCAGGCCGGTGGTTGGGATACCGAAGAGATGTGCGTAGGTATGAGCCATCAGTTCGTTGGACTTCTTGGTGGCAGCATAAAGTGACACCGGGTGGTCTACTGAATGGTGCTCTGAAAAAGGTATCGTGACATTGGCGCCATAAACAGAACTGGATGACGCATACACCAGATGCTTGACGTTCGTCCGGCGGCAGCCCTCCAGAATGTTCATGAAACCGCAGATGTTGCTGTCGATATAGGCGTGAGGGTTCTGAAGTGAATAGCGAACTCCCGCCTGGGCGCCGAGATTGACAACATAGTCGAACTGTCCGCTCTGAAACAGGCTTTCGACACACGTCTTATCCTCTAAACCGCCACGAACGAAAGCAAAATCGTTCTGCCCTTTCAGAATATTCAGGCGATCCTCTTTAAGGGAGATGTCATAGTAATCGTTCAGATTGTCAAATCCGGTAACCTGGTGCCCTAGCCGAAGCAAGCGCAACGCAAGGTGGAATCCGATAAATCCGGCAGCGCCGGTGACAAGTATCTTGCTCATCCATTTTTCCTTTCCAGACAACGGTACTGAATCTTCACGACGCTGGTGACTATAAATATTATCGCTCGCATCAAGTCCGATAATCTAATTAGTGACCTTATGTTGATTAAGGTGGTTGAAATATATACGTAAAAAAACCGGTGACCGCAAGATGTTTCAATTTGATGTGTTCCAGCCAGTTGTTTAAAATGATTCATGAACATGAAACATGCAGATTCATAACTCAGCGAATTCCCAGAATACGTTCTTTTCGATTTGATTCTAAGAAAATAACGGCTAAGAATTCCGTAAATAATTTAATTCACCCATTTCAAGAGTGATATTTTTTTCAGCTTGCTAAATGTAAAATTATCAGTAAGTTCTTTTATCATTACAAACAAAAACGAGGCACTATTTAGTCAGCTCAATGGAGGCACCGTCATGATATTTGATTCTTTAGATAATTTACGGTTGTATGCAGGACTACATGCCGGGTTTGCCGATATTCTGGCCTTTATCTCAAAACACGACTTAACAAGACTTGCTGTCGGTATTCATTCCGTAAATGATTCTGGTGCATTCGCTTCGGTAAATGAATATGTTACCAAGCCGATCGAAGATTGCTTTATCGAATGTCACCGAAAGTTTATCGACGTCCAGACAATCGCCTGGGGCGAAGAGAAAATGGGTGTATCTCACAAACAGTTTTGTGTCGATCAGCCCTATGATGAGGAAAAGGATTTACAGAAACTTTCCGGGAATGTTGATTTCATCACATTGGTGCCGGGGTTGTTTGCCGTTTTCTTTCCTCATGATGCTCATGAACCTGGTGTTAGAAATGGGACTGTGGCTGTCGCCGTGAAAAAGATTGTATTCAAAATTCCCGTCTGAATTCGGGTTTCATTCAAATAGAGAACTACTTCGGCGCATGATTCCCCGTTTTAGTTGCAAAGGAATAGTGACAGAATGGCGTTGCCTGAAATAGAACAGCAGAGAGTTGATAGGCTTTTGGGACAACTTTGTGACGAACGAACTAAACCGGATCAGGTGAAGTTGCAATTCGACACCAGAGGCAGTAGAGTGACCCTGACTGAGTCCCGTCCGCTATTCATTGACCCCGGGGTCTGGAATGAAATCAAGATTGCCCAGTTTGAGTATAGTTCTGAGTCACTGAGCTGGACATTGTACTGGTATGACCGGAAAAACAGGCGACAGCCGTATCCCACAGGAAGAAACAGGAATACCCTTGAAAAATTAATGCTTGAGGTTAACTCGGATCCGACAGGGATATTTTGGGAGTAGTTTATCTAATTTAAACCGGTTGAAGTTCATAATCCCTTCTCTCCTACTTTACTGAAAAAGTACCCCAGCCTCTCCCTCGGCATAAACCTGAATAGAGATTTTATCCTTCTGTACGATCATATCGCTGAACTTCAAATTTTTTATATCTCCCTTTAAAATCAGATGTTCCGCCAGCTGCACCCTGGCAAGCGCTTTTCCGGCAATTTGGCGGGATTGCTCCAGTTGCCCGGCCAGTTTCAAATTGAGCTTTTCCTGGATCATACCCCTGATGGAACCATGAAGAACCCAGTCGGCAGACTGGTGCAACAGATTCTGAGTTTGCAGGTCAAAATCCACATCCTCTACGGAAAATATGTTGGTCTGCGGGTTGAATACCGGCCTGGCGGTCAAATAGATCACTCCCTCCACTGTCCCCTGTGTCTGCAGTTTGATGACCAGCTTGTCCCCGTTGCCATACAGGTCCAGATCCTTTATGGCGATGCTATTGCCGTCAGAATCAAAGCGCTTATTGAGCAGCAGCGGTGCTGCGATGGTACAAATTTCTTTATAAAAGAGGTCGGCATTCAGAGCGATGCGGAAGGTTTTGTCGAATTTGTTGACGAGTCTTAGTTCTGGCAGAGGCAGCAGGGGCCTGCCAGCCGGCTCCGGGCCGATCACCAGTTCGGCAAACGTACTTATGCCGACGCTAACTTTCACCCGGTTGTTCTGAGCGGTCAGCGGAGACAGCATTACC
>JANYBN010000169.1 GCA_025360785.1 Geobacter sp. | reverse complement strand
TGGTAGTATCGCTCTCACTCATGCTGCGTCAGTTTGCCCGCCAAATTGAAGAACTCTCCTTTGCCGACGTTACGTCACGATTAGCCTCCTTTCTAGTACGGCGGGCAGCAGAGGGCTCAACAAACTTCGGCGGCATCACCTATATTGATCTGGGGATAAAAAAAGGCGAGCTGGCCTCCCGTCTGGGAACCGCCAGCGAGACAATCTCCCGCACGTTCAAAAAACTGAAGGAAGAGGGAATTATCGAAGTACAGGGGAATCGTGTGGTAGTGCATCAGATGGATAAGCTTGAAAAGTTGAGTGAACGGCACGAATGACACAGAAGAAATTTTTATCACAACCACACGGCGCTGTCCTGAAATAGTCAGGGAGCGCCGTTTTCTTTTTCATATTCTCCGGCATGGCAATGCATCACGTTAGACTTATTTCAAGCTGGTGATATAGTTGCGGACACCGGCCAGAATGCCCTCTGCGACCAGATCCTGGTAGGCAGGGTCTTTCAGACGTGATTCCTCTATCGAGTTTGACAGAAAGGCGGCTTCGACAAGAATGCTGGGCATTGAAGCTCCTACCAAAACATAGAATGGGCCCTGTTTGACCCCCAGATTTTTAACATCACTGTAGCGGGTACGGACTTTTTTATGGAGGGATTTCTGGACTTCATCAGCCAGATGAGCCGAATCGTTTAATTTGTAGTTTGCCATCAGATCAAACAGAATCGCCTGCAGCACACTGACCTTTTCGAGTGTCGTGCCGTTCTCCTTGGCAGCCAACTGTGCAACCTTGTCAGTCTTGGCCAGGTTGAGGTAATAAGTTTCAATTCCGGCAGCAGAGCGATTGAGCGCAGCGTTTGCGTGTACAGACAGGAACAGGTCGGCTCCCACCTTATTTGCAATAGCGGTACGCTCTTCCAGCGGTATGAATACATCGGCAGAGCGGGTCATAACGACGTCCACACCCAACTCTTCCTTAAACAAATCCCTCAATTTGAGCCCTACGGACAGTACAATGTCTTTTTCCTGAATGCCGTTCGGACCTATCGCACCGGGATCATGGCCGCCGTGGCCGGGATCAACAACAATCCGCCTGATTTTTGAAATAGCCGGCTTTTTGGATGGCTTGGACTTTTTCTCTGCAACCACTGGCTGCACCTCAAGCTTAGGCACAACAACCCGTTCCGGCATGGCCGTTACCGACTGTTCAAGCCGCGATATTTCAGTCGGTCGTTCACCGCGGACATCGATTACCAATCGCGCCGGATCGGACAGTGGAAATATTTTATAGTCCTTGATGTTTTCAGTATCCAGTACAACCCTTACCACGTCAGCCTTGTACTGGCCGACCCTGGCACCCTTTAACAGGCCGTCTCCGATAGTAATATCCCTGACGTTTCTCCCCAAACGGGTCCGTTTCAGGTCGATATAGACCCGACCAGGTTTACCTGGCAAACCTTTGCCAATTTCATGAGTTTCCCAGGTAACATCCCGATCAAGCTCCAGCGAAATGCGCGTGTAGTCAGGGTTTGACCAGTGTTTCATCTCATTGAGTACTACTGGAGGTCGGGTAGTTGCAGATGATTGTCCAATAAAGGCAACCAGTTTTCTCTTGGCAGCAAACGCCGGAAACGGCATAAGCAGAGAGAAAATCAAGAGGCAGGAAAGTGTCTGAAGGTATCGATTCATGAATCCGCTTTTCGTATCAGCCTAGTATAGGTAATAAGGTAACGTGTTCTTGTAGCAGATATCTCTGCATAGTACAACTGAGCAGCATAGACAAGGCATCCCGAATATTACCCACTACGACTATTACCTGACGATCCGGCTTTCTTAAAGTTTTTGGGCGGAGCGTTTTTTACAATAATCAGGCTGTCACCGAGTTTGGCCCCATTCAGGAGATCGATCGCCTCTCTGGCTTCATCTTCGGTCGACATTCTGACATACCCGCATCCTCTCGATTCACCGGAAGCGGGATCGACAACCAGGTGAACGGAAGTGACAGTACCAACAACAGAGAAAAGTCTCCGCACCTCATCCTCTGTTACTGATCCGGAGACATGCCCTACATAGACTTCAATGCCCATTTATAATTTCCTTTCTGGTTGAGACACTTCCAATTTTGAAGTAAGCATTATTTCCCATCTTTCTTCATAGTAGTACGGCCATATTTTAATTTTGTAATTATGATCTTTCTGCCATATGCGAATTTCATCAACCCATTTGGGAGTGCATATTTCAGTACCCTTCCTATAACCATAAGAATTAGACAGTAACATTAACGTAATAAATAATGCCGCTAAACTTTTGCGGAGCACCCCATTATGTTCGTTGTAAAACTCAGTTAAAAACATAACGAGCATAATCACACATGGTATATACGCATATCGTTGCCCGCCCCTCATATTCATAGAACCGGCCGAGGAAAGGACAAACATCAGGAGAAACGAAATCGCCGGCAACTGGAGAAACTTGTCGCGGATCTGCTTTATAAATACAAATAATGCGTATGCAATTACCATTGAAAGCGAAACCAGGTATACCGGCCCATTTGACAAGACCATGGCCCTTCCCAGGTAGGAATATACTTTTGGGAACGCCATATAAAATGCCCTGAAGTCCAGTGATTTGATAATTTCTGAATTGAAGTAAGGAACGCCGAAGAATGGAATGCCGAACTGAAAGTATATAATTGACCACAGTTTATCATAGCCAAATGATAAGAATCTTGTTTGGGCGTTTGGATCGAGCTTGGTGATCGTATACATGAAGACGGCAACTTGTACGGCTGAAACAAATGCCAGCAGCGAGGCTTGGAGTATGTTTTCTTTCCGTCTTGAGCGCCAGGCTTTAAGCAAATATACCGGAGTGAGAAAGCAGGACACGGCACCTGATAATCCGGCTATCAGTATAATGGTACGGTATAAATTTTTTATCAGCCTACTGCTATGTTCCATTTCTTCCAACAAAATCAGAAAGACGCTGAGTGCAAGAGTAAAATGAACGTATGTCGTATTTAGCCACATCCTGCCGAAAGGGAACAACAGAATACCAAGACAAATCAATGTTTTTTTAGGCAAGGTATTCCAGAAAGGAGAGTTGCCTACTATGACTATACAGCAGGGCAACAGATGCGAAAGAAAACCAAGGTAGGTCGTAACAAATGGTGCCTGTTCAAGTGGAACTAAAGTTGCAAATAGTCCAGCTATGTTGTGGGCAAGCGAATAGAATCCGAACAGTGGAACGACATGAATAACCGTATCAAACCAGCCATGTGATAATGCGTATGGGAAAAAATATGTTCCTTCTTCGGCCCAGAATCTTTGTTCAGTCAAAACAGCAGGTTGACGGTAGGCTATCAAAAAACAAATGAAAATAAATAGAAAGCTCCGCTGCCATAATGTTGGTTGAGCACAGATATATGTATCACCATGATTTATTAAGCTGCCGTTAGACATAAAACAATCTCCTCCTCAAGGATCAGGGACGGTATCCTTCAACGGCTTCAGAATCGCATACTGGCAGGACAATAGGCCCTGTTTCCGGGTCGATCATACATGGTCAAGAGGCATTTATACGGTAAATTGCATAACCGCCGATTGTTTTCTCAAGGTGGTAATAATGAGTCATGATAGTTGATAGTTCCTGGGATCCTGGCCAATTATCTCGCCCCGACTGGACGATGATATATTTGGGGCGTTTGAAAAGAACACTTGTCACAAGATCATGTATAGCAACATTCACATCCGGACTGCCGGCAACCAGCAGGTGGCTGATAAAGCGGTTTGGCGAGCGCCGGTTAGCTATTACGTAAATTTCAGGCTCCCATCCCCATTGAAAGATAGTGTCTTCCGGCGTTGTCCGTTCTTTAACATAGCGCGCCGCATCAGCTGCTCTCACAAAAACATCACTGCCGAACTTCATGACCGACGCATTCTCCGGAGAGGCTGTGTAGTAAGGGTAATCCAGCCGAATGGTCGGGTAGAGAGCAAGCACCAAAAAAGGGAGTAATAAATAAAAGAGTAAACGACGGTTTTCATATAGGGTTGCTAGCCCCACGCCTGCTGCAATGCTAAGAGGCGGGATAAGCGGTATCAAATAATGGGGCCAGAATTTGCCCGGCAGACAGACTGCTACTACGGTCGCCACAACAAGCCCCACGAGGAAAAGTCCCTTGGGCGATCTATGTTTCACCAAGAACCAGTAAAGTGCAGGAACGGCCGCAATCCAAAGCAACAGAAACTCGGATGCGGTAGAAACGCCACGGGAGATGAGCCTATCCCAAAAAAGTTGCCACGAACTTTCTGCATAAGCGCTGGCAAAGGTAAAGTTCCAGTAGACAAAATCGTTCCACGCCCCGTTTACAGCAAGGTACACAACTAGAAGGACGCACATAAAAATACCCGGAATAATGTACCATGCTACATTCCAAGCCACGTAACGACAGCTCCGAGAAGAACGGTTTACAAAAGGCAAAAACAGTAATGGAAGGAGAAACACAGGAAGCGCAATTGTTTTAATGGATACTGCACATGCCAGCAAGAAACCACTGGCGGTGAAGTAAAGACGATGTCTACTGTCAAATCCAAGGAACAGCAAATACACTCCGGCCATCATAGGGAGTAGCAAAAAAACTTCCAAATTGCTGCCGCTCCCCTGCACAATGGGTCCACAAGTGAAGATACCGCACAAGAGCGCGGCAAGGAGTCCGGAACGTCGACTACCAACAGTACACGCGAGTAAATAGGTGAAGGTGACCGTCAGAAGGGAATATAATGCCGTAATAATCCGAATGTACTCGACGCTATTTCCGAATATCGTGATCAGGGCAAAAAGATAAAAACTTCCGGGAAGCTTCATCTCAATGGCATCGCGATAGGGAACTGCCCCCTTGAAAACCTCCTGGCCAAGCAGAATATATGTCCCTTCGTCCCGGTCGAACGGCTCGTGAACGAAGCTCATGCGGAGAATCAGGGTTAAAACCAGGATCAGCCCAAGAAACATATAACTATTTGTAATTTCGCTTTTGATCACTGATTTTAGTGAAGTCATTATCACCCGCAACAAATTTATTTGTGTAATTATGGAGGATTAAAAAGCAGCCCCCATTGCCTCGGCAACTGTGTGCATATCCTTATCACCGCGACCAGAAAGGCAGACCACTATGGTGGTATCTTTACTCAGCGCAGGAGCCATTTTCAAAGTATGTGCAATGGCGTGTGATGATTCAAGCGCCGGAATAATTCCCTCTTCACGGGTCAGAGTACTGAACCCTTCCAGGGCTTCCGCATCGGTTATCGAAACATACTCGGCCCTGGCTGTATCCTTCAGCCAGGAGTGTTCCGGCCCGACTCCGGGATAGTCGAGACCGGCCGATATTGAGTGGGCGTGGGTTATCTGGCCATGCTGGTCCTGCAACAGATAGGTCTTGTTGCCATGCAGGATGCCTGGCGAACCGGCGCAGAGCGGTGCGGCATGTTTACCGGTCTCAATGCCGAAACCGGAAGCTTCAACACCGATAAGGCGCACTCCCTTGTCCTTGAAAAAGGGATAGAACAGTCCCATAGCATTGCTGCCGCCGCCGACAGCGGCTACCAGATAATCCGGCAAACGCCCTTCAACCTTTTTGTGCTGCCGCTTTACCTCGGTGCCAATTACAGATTGAAAATCACGCACCATCATCGGGTACGGGTGAGGGCCGGCAACGGTACCTATCACATAAAACGTTTCATGAATGGTGGTAACCCAGTTGCGCATCGCCTCGTTCATGGCGTCTTTCAGCGTTGCGGTACCAGCCGTAACAGGTGTCACTGTAGCCCCCAGCAGCTTCATACGAAAAACATTCTGTGACTGACGGCGGGTATCCTCTTCACCCATAAATACTTCGCACTTCATCCCGAACAGCGCTGCGACTGTGGCGGTTGCCACGCCATGCATACCGGCACCGGTTTCGGCAATGACCCGTTTTTTCCCCATCCGCCGGGCCAATAGCCCCTGGCCGATGGTGTTGTTTATTTTGTGCGCCCCGGTATGGTTAAGGTCTTCACGTTTGAGGTAGATCCTGGCGCCTCCCAGCTTTTTAGTCAGTTTTTCGGCAAAATAAAGCGGATTGGGACGCCCGACGTACTGCCGCAGATAATATGCGAATTCCTGCTTAAACTCCTTATCATGGCGATAATATTCGTAGGCCTTTTCCAGCTCAAGGAGGGCAGGCATGAGGGTTTCAGGAACATATCGCCCGCCGTACTGGCCGAAGTGGCCTTTTTTATCAGGTAATTTCATGGTTTCTCCGGTTTAATAATGTCATTCAATCTGTAGAAGGCAAGAATGTAATCGTAGTTTGAGGATCGGTATCGGTCCACGAAGGTGAAACCCTGTGGAGCGGCCTGAAGGTCCTTATCATTAACATTGGCTGTGGCAAGCTCAAAAACAGCAAAGTCGACCTTGTGCTTTACGGCGTACTGAATGATCTGATATTGGCTGGCCATCGGCATCGGTGTCCATAATCCATCAAGATAAAAAATGGACTTGTTCCATACAGTCAAGTAATTTTTGCCCGGTCCGAATCTATGAGCTGCCCATTCGTTTGCCTTTCTGGACTCCTCGGCATATGCCCCCCTCCCTGAGTCAAACTCTGATGTTGGAGGGGAAGGCGGCTGCCGGTTCAGGACACCGAAATAGACCAACAGCAGGATAACTGTTCCTGTCAGCAACCCTCCCGCCAGCCGTTGGCCAAGACGTAGACGTGCAGCCGCCAGGTCGGCGATCATGACCATGCCGCCTGCTGCAGTGATGAATAAAAGCGGAGCATATGGCAGCAGATATTTCCACCACCCCTCGGTGAAGATCGGCAGCACCAGCAGTATCAGGAATGGCGCCAGGATTACGGCCTTCTTGTCCGCTGATAGTTCTCCCCAGCGCCTAAATGCGGCAAAGAGAGCAAAGGCAACCAGATACAGCGGATACACCTGAGGAAGGTGCTGAGAACCGCTGTTATTAGGGATTCTGCCTGGAATTTCAAGTGACAGATTGTGAAGATATACTGATGCGCTCTTTGCCGGATGCGACATCAGGTAACCAGCCAGATCCCGGATGCCGGCAGGCTCCTGGAACCGAAGCTTTCCCTCACTGTTCAGTCCCCATATTTCATCGTTATAGACTTCTCCCTTATCATTATCCTTGTAAACACGGCTTTTCATCCAGGCCAAAACATAGCTGGACTTGGGGCTGACAATCCAGACCCCGTAATGTTGTTTGAGAAAGGTTAGATATGGGAGGGATGTCAGTATAAAAAAGAGGGCCACCATCAGAACCGCTTTAAAGACAAACGTACGGTAAAAACGTATGCCCTGTAACAATGTGAGAGTAGTCAATGCGAATGCCATGATCAGAAAGCCTTCCGAACGGGTCATCCAGGTAAGGCTGAAAGCAATGCCGGTAACCACGGCAGTTCGTAACGACTTGTGATCAATGGTTCGGTAAAGCAGTAACAATGAAATTGTCAGAAAAAGAGAATAGGTAATCTCCGGGTCACAAGCAAAGTCCAGAATCAGGAAATGAGGGAATAGTGCTGCAAGCACCGATGCTGCCAGTGCCGCACGATAATTGAATACGGTGGATGTCAGGAGAAAAATGGCTGGAGGAAGCAAGATCCCCATGAAGGCTGATATAACTCCGGAGGCATACAGCAGGTCGTTGTATCCGGTGATCCGATCAACAAGGTAGATCAGTATGGAATAGAGAGGGGGCGACCAGGTGGCAATCCACCCCAATCCCATCCCGTATTGTATGCTGCGGGCCATCTGCAGATATGCAGTGGCATCCATTGAAACACCCGGCGTTTTATATAATACTGAAACTACGATTCCGGCCAGGACCAGTGGAACTATGACAAGATATTTTTTATTTAATATACGGATTGATTGCAAGTTAGTTTTCTGGCTTTCATTCATATGGTTCCTAACTGCCAAACATCAGCAACAATGGTGGCAGTCGTGCCTTACCTCCCCGCTAAGATTAAATTAAATATCTCGTTATACTCACTCGATTGACGCTAAGCCCAAGACAGACAATAAAATCGCGCTACTTACTGCTCAATCTTCTTTTTGCAAGGAGAACAAGTGTCTGAATTATGGTTTTACGGACGTTCATTTTGCTTGAGCTCAACTTCTGGTCATACCTCAGAATCAATGGCACTTCCGTAATAATTGGATCATATCTGCGAAGCTTCAGCAGAATATCCACCATACAGGAAAAGCCAGGCTCGGAGATGAACTCACGACCGTATTCCGCAAAGGCCTTCTTGATGATTGATGCTCGGTAAGCCCGGTAGCCGCAAGTATAATCTCTGACCCCTCTGATCGGCATGATACTTCTGAAAAGCAGGGAGGCGCAGTAACTCATCATAAGCCTGAAGATGGAAAGACCGCGCGTCCAGGCACCGCTGCGGTAGCGGGAGGCAATCACGATATCGTGGCCCTCCCGGATCAGCCGCACCATCCGGAACATGAGACCGGGTAGATGGCTGTTGTCGGAATCCATCGTGACAATGATGTCTTTGTCAGCTGAAGTTTCAACCGCACGCGCCAGTCCGGTCTTCATAGCTTCAGCCAGCCCGAGGTTAAGGGGATGAGTTACGAGGTCGAGCTCTATGCGGTCCGCAAAAGACTGCACAACAGCTGCGGTGTCATCGCTGCTGCCATCGTTAACTACGATGAACCGGCACTGCCGGCTTTCTTCCTCTATGGCCTCAATAAAACTCTCGAGAAGAGCTCCGATACACGATGCTTCATTATAGGCCGGCAGAACGACAACTATCACCTCAATCTCCTTTATCTTGCTTTTTTCTGGCAACGATGGCAATTGCAGGAGAGATCCCCCTGAAACCTGTCGTGGGCAGGTGAATATACCTCGTTCCCCACAACAGCTTCCTGAACGCCCCCTGCCACTCCAGAATTTCAAAGTACCTGCCTATGCACGACAACCAGTACTGCCGTGACTCCTTGCGCACATGGGTCGGATCATGGTCGAGCAGTGACACCAGCGGCCCGAGTGGACCATCGTAAACCGGCACAACGACAAGCAGTATTCCACCCGGCCTTAATGAACCATATGCACTTTCCAGTACAGCTTCCGGGTCGGGCAGGTGCTCAAGCACATCCAGCATAGTAATCACATCCAGCCCGGCAAAAGGTATGCAAGGGAGGCGGGAACAGACAAAACCCTTGCCGGCCCCGAAAGAACCGGCCTTCCTGACAACATCCGGATCTACGTCCATACCGAAACAGTTGAAGTATGCCGATGCGGCGGATATGAAACGGCCGTAAGAGCAACCTATGTCAAGCAGATTGCCGCCCGTAACCTGCTTAAGCAGGAGAGAGATATACCATGACAGTTTCCCTGGAGGGTTCTGGGCTGAATAATTCCCATAATAGGTCGCAAAATAATTATCGTCGAACTTAACAGTTCCCGGCATATCCATTCCCATCATTTCAAACGATATATAATATAGGGTAGACCGCCAGGTTCTTCGCCTATATGAACGATCTCCATGCCGGTAGGTGGTAAAAACCGTGTGCCGGGATTAGTCAGTGGGATAAAGAGATATTCAAGCTGTGGCCGCATATTCATGAGTTGCATATTCGCCACCAAGTGGGTGACCCTGTTCTTGCGGGCATACTCCATTATCTGGGCCGTTTCCGCCTGCGGGGGAATAACCATCGGCATGCCGGCATAGAACGCGACCCTTCCCGAGCGGGTCATCAGGACTGAACCCTTGGGCAGTATCTGCTTGAGGCGAAGCCCGACCTGCTTGTCATCGAATCTCCCGCCGTCCTGTTCATAATGATATGGAGGCAATGGCCTGGGTATCTCCGTATAGATGAAATAGCTTCCAAGCACTATCGCAACGGCAATAGAGACCCAGGCCGGAGGGATGCCCAACCGCCCTGAAACGACACGGTCAAGTCTGAGCAGAGTATAGGTAAACAGGATCAGCAGCAGGGGGAGATATGGATAGAGATACCTGCTGACAATATAAAAAATGAGATAGAGCAGCACCGGCGACAGTGTGCCCCCGAGGAAAAGCTTGTACCTGAAGCCTTCCCCGCGCCATGGCAACAGGAAAAAACCGGCCAGCACGAATGGCCACATATATACCGGCAGCGCACTCTTCAATGCCGGAATAAACTCCTCAACATTTTTTTTCACAATAAGCAGGAACAGACCCGGTTCTTCGAGAATAAGGCCTGTCAGTGAGCCCTCCTGGCTAACAAATTCACCCTTGTCATTGAGCTGAAACCTCTGGTCTGTCAGAGCCAACCCCTTGAACTCCTTGATAGCGTTTACGTTGGTGCCTGTTTTGCCGCTTAACTGCCAGGCGCCGGTCACTGAATGAAGGTATGTCATGTAGGGCAAGCCCATAGTGAAAAAACCCGCCCATGCGAAAACAACGCCGATCAGAAAGAGCCTGAAGCTTGATCTGTATTGCACGAAACAGGCGGCTGCCATGAACAGGGAAAGTGAAAAAAGAGTCACGAAGGACTCTGGTCTGGCCAGATATGCCAGACCAAGCAGCAGCCCGGAGCAGTAGAGTTTCCGCTTCGAGATGTTTCCAGATGCCGTACCGTGCCAGAACAGCAGTGTTCCTGACAGCATGAAGAAGGTATAGACCGGCTCGGCTATGTCGATAGCTGACATGGTGTGAACAAGGGGCAGGAGCGTAAAAAGCCCGCAGGTTATGGCGGCCCCGACCCTGCCCAATGCAACCCGGCCAACCAGATAGACAGGGACAATGGTCATGGTGCTGAACAGCACCGAAACATAGCGCGCCGCCAGCTCCAGGTTGCCCATAAACAGGTCGAAGAGGCCGATCAGGAAGGGATAAAGCGGCGGAAAAACGGTGCCGAAATGTTTCGGATTCCCATCAATGAAGAAATCTCTACCGGACATGCAGTAACTGGTGCCGTCGGCCGAGATGACCAGCTGGTTTTTAACCGACAACGCCTTCCATGCAAAGGCAGCCACACAAAAAACGACAAGAAATATGAATTCAGCAGTAAAGAAGGATGATTTGGCGCCAAGGGGGAGTTCACCACTACTATGATTCTTGTCAGGCATTCTCGACCCCGTGTTTACGCAGTATTTCACAAATTCTTTTCGCTGCTGTGCCGTCACCATAAGGATTATGCACCATACTCATCGACTTGTAAGCCTCATGATTGTTGAGCAGCCGAAATGTTTCCCTTACTATTAACTCCCGGTTTGCCCCGACAAGGCGGGCCGAACCGAGCTCAACGGCTTCAGGACGTTCGGAAGTTTCTCTCATGACAAGTACCGGTTTTCCGAGAGAAGGGGCTTCTTCCTGTACGCCGCCGGAATCGGTAATAATCATGAACGAGCGGTTCATCAGATACACAAACGGCATATAATCAACCGGCGGAATCAAATAGATATTCTTTCGAGCCGCACTTTCCACGATCCGAAGCACAGGCTCCTGGACATTTGGATTGAGATGGACCGGATAGACGATGTTTACATCCGGATATTTATCGGCAATATCAAGCAGCGCCAGACAAATCTGTTCAAAAGCATCACCAAAATTTTCTCTACGATGCCCGGTCACGAGTATGAGCCGTTTATCTGGGTCGAGATACGCAAATTGCGTGTCAAGCTTCTGAAGTATATCAGGAGAGGAATTGATCAGGCCGGAGGCCTTGAGCAGGGCATCGATCCCGGTATTGCCTGTAACATGGATGACGGAATCATCCACGCCTTCCGCCAGCAGATTTTGCCTGGCTCCTGCTGTTGGCGCAAAGTGCAGGTCAGCCAAAGTTCCGGTTATTTTACGATTGATCTCTTCAGGAAATGGCGCAAACTTGTTGCCGGTACGAAGACCCGCCTCAACGTGTCCAACAGGAATTTTCAAATAGTATGCCGCAAGAGATGCCGCGAGTGTTGTAGTAGTGTCACCATGCACCAGAACCATGTGAGGTTTTTCAAACAACAGAACCTTTTTCAATCCCTTCAAAATGCTGCAGGTAACATCAAACAGATCTTGCCCCGACACCATGACATTAAGGTCATGATCCGGAACTATTGCAAAAGGTTCCAGCACACGGTCAAGCATCTGACGATGCTGACCCGTGACACATACTCTGCTTTGGAAATGCTGCGGATGAGCCGCTAACTCCAAAATAACCGGTATCATTTTAATTGCCTCTGGGCGGGTGCCAAAGATAGAAACAATCCTGATCATGTTACCGGTCTCCGGAGTTCTGAGAATCAGTCTTCAGCGCATTAATAAAAAACGTGATTTTTGCCGGATCTTTTTTACCCGGTTCATATTCTACACCGCTTGAGACATCGACAGCATAGGGTCGTACCTGGCGAACGGCCCCGGCAACATTCTCCGGAGTCAGCCCGCCAGCCAGAATAATACGCTGCGAGGCGGCCGCTCTGGCGGCAATATCCCAGTTGAAGGTGGTACCGGTGCCGCCGCGTGCAGCCGGAGACCAGGCATCCAGCAGACAGGCGGCGACAGGGTAGTTGGTCATATCATCCAGACTGGCAGCATTCTTCACCCGGAATGCCTTGATAATCCTGCGCTTGACTGCAGCACAATAATCAGGGGACTCTTCGCCATGTAGTTGGACAAGATCCAGTCCGCACTGGTCAGCAACGGCGTTGACCGTTGCCGTCTCCTCGTTGACAAACAGCCCGACCGTCTGCACGAACGGTGGCAGTTGACGAACAATTACTGCGGCCTGTTCGGGAGATATAAAACGCGGAGAGCCCTGAAAGAAGACGAAACCGAGAGCATCTGCTCCAGCTTTGACCGCCACCAGGGCATCTTCCAGATTGGTTATGCCGCAGATTTTGACGCGTACCATGATTACAGGCTTATTTTGGGAAGCCGTTCCAGCGCCGCTTTCACCATCGCATCCGGATATTCGTAATCTTCCAGATTGCCGGAGAGATAGGAATCGTACGCCCCCATATCAAGCTGGCCGTGACCGGACAGTCCGAACAGGATCGTTTTTTCCTTCCCTTCCTCTTTGGCAAGCACCGCTTCATCGATGGCAGCCCTCACCGCATGGGATGATTCGGGCGCCGGCACGATCCCCTCACTGCGGGCGAACAGGAGCGCCCCCTCGAAACAGGAGTTCTGCCTGTAGGACTTGGCCTCGATCTGTCCGGCGTGGTAGAGCTGCGAGACCAGCGGTGATTCGCCGTGATAGCGCAGGCCGCCGGCGTGAATGCCGGGGGGCATGAAATCATGCCCCAGCGTATACATCTTGGAGATCGGCGCCATCTTGGCGGTATCACCGTAGTCGAACGCGTAGACCCCCTTGGTCAGGGACGGACAGGATGCCGGTTCAACCGCCACACAACGGACGTTTTTGCCGCTGGCGCGATCGGCGATGAACGGAAATGCCAGACCGGCGAAATTGGAGCCGCCGCCGCAGCAGGCGATGACTACATCGGGATAGTCACCGGCGATCTTGAACTGGGCCTGGGCTTCCTGGCCGATGATGGTTTGATGCAGACAAACGTGGTTGAGCACGCTTCCCAAGGCGTAGTTGGTGTCGGCATGGGTGGCGGCATCCTCGACCGCTTCCGATATGGCCATGCCGAGAGAGCCGAGACAGTCCGGATCGTGGGCCAGAATCGTCCGCCCGGCGTTGGTGAATTCGGATGGTGACGGATGTACCTGGGCACCCCACAACTGCATCATGCTCTTGCGGTACGGTTTCTGGGTGCAGGAAATCTTGACCATATAAATCGTGCATTCCAGGCCGAACATCGAACAGGCGAGCGCAAGGGAGCTGCCCCACTGTCCTGCGCCGGTCTCGGTTGCCAGGCGGCGGATGCCGGCCTGTTTGTTGTAGTAGGCCTGCGGAATCGCGGAGTTCGGCTTATGCGATCCTGCCGGTGAAACACCTTCATATTTGTAATAGATCTTGGCCGGAGTGCCGAGCGCTTTTTCCAGGCGGTGGGCGCGGAACAGCGGCGACGGTCGCCATAATTGGTATATTTCACGGACTTCATCAGGGATGTCGATCCAGCGCTGCATCGACATTTCCTGCTCTATCAGAGCCATCGGGAAGATTGCCAGCATTTCGTCCGGGGTTACCGGTTGCATGGTGCGTGGGCTGATAACCGGCGCGAGCGGGCCGGGCATATCGGGAATGATGTTGTACCACTGACGCGGGATCTGGTCTTCAGGCAGCAGGATTTTGGTGATCATGATTCCTCCTAAAAGAGCTCCCCTCCTTGGTTAAGGTGGGGGTGGGGGTGGTTATGTTACTCCAGATTGTCCTCTATACGTATAAAACTGGTCTTCTCGCAGATGATGTCAAGATAATCGATCTCGGCCAACGCTTCCTGGATCGAGCCTTCGCGGGCCTCATGAGTCATGATGACAATCGGCACCGGCGCGTCATCATCAACTTCATGAGCGGTCTGCACCATCGATTCAATACTGATGCCGTGCTTGCCGAGCGCTCCGGCGATCCCCCCCAGCACGCCCGGTTTGTCGAGGGCGCTGAATCGAAGCATATATTTACTGATGATATTGTCCATCGGCTTGACCGGAATGGTAACAATGGCTGCGTCCAAAAAGCCGAGCGGTGACATGCGCCGGCCGGCGCCTGCCTTCATACTGCGGGACAGACCGATCAGGTCGCCGACAATCGCACTGGCGGTCGGATTCTGCCCGGCGCCGCGCCCCGAAAACATGACCGGGCCGACAAAATCCCCGGTCAGGCGAATGGCGTTGAACACACCGTTGATATCGGCCAGCGGACTGTCTAGCGGAATCATGGTCGGATGCACGCGGGCTTCGATCTCGCCATCGACATGTTTTCCGATTGCCAGCAGCTTGATACGATAACCGAACTGCGCGGCATACTTGACATCCAGCCCGCTGATATTCGATATCCCTTCGGTATGAATGTCCTTGAAGTCTATCCGTGTGCCGAAGCAGAGGGAAATCAGCACCGCCAGCTTGTGGGCGGTATCGACACCCTCGACATCGAAGGTCGGATCTGGTTCGGCATACCCCAGCTCCTGCGCGACTTTCAGCACATCACCGAAAGCGGCCCCCTCCTGGGTCATGCGGGTCAGGATGTAATTGCAGGTACCGTTCATGATGCCGAAAACACTGCTGAAATTATTGGCGGCCAGATTGCTCTTGATCGCGGTCAGCACCGGAATACCGCCGCCGACGGCAGCTTCGAACTGCACCTCGACGCCCTTCTGTGCTGCGGCAGCGTAGATATCCGCGCCATGCAGCGCCAGCAGCGCCTTGTTGGCGGTAACGATATGTTTACCCTTTTCAATCGCCTTCAGCACGAAGCTCTTGGCCGGCTCATAACCGCCGATCAATTCGATAACGACAGAAATATCGGGATCATTGAAAATGTCATCGACACTGGTCGTCAGCACTCCCTGATCGACAACCACGCCGCGATCACTGGTTATGTCGAGATCGGCAATGCGCTTCAATACGATGCCGGTCCCTGCCTTGGCGCGAATTAAATCCGCATTCTCGCGCAGCAGCTTGACGACTCCCGCCCCGATGTTGCCGAATCCTATCAGACCAACCTGTATATCTTTCATTGTTCCTCGCTAGTAATTTCAGTTTTTGCACAGGCCTCGATCTCATCGAGGATGCCGTTCACGAACGCCGGCGATTCCTTATCGCCGTAACGGCGAACGATCTCGATCGCCTCGTTGATGCTGACCTTCTTGGGAATATCAGAGCGGAACATCAGTTCGTACGCGGCAAGACGCATGACGTTCAGGTCAACCCGCGGCATGCGCGACAACGACCAGTTTTTAGAGCGAATCCGAATGGCTTCATCGATAACCTCGCGCTGAGCCTGTACTCCCTGCACCAGTTCTTCGGCAAACTCCCGCACCTTACCCGATATTTCGCCCTGTTCCTCGCGGAAAGTCAGCAGGGTTTCACGCACCCCGACCGAGCTGTTTGAATCCAGCGCGTACAGCATCTGGACTGCCAGCTCACGCGCTTCGCGCCGTAGTCCCATTATTTAAGCACCTTCAGCAGATTGACCGATTCAATTGCAGTAACTGCGGCTTCAAAGCCCTTGTTGCCCGCCTTTGTTCCGGCCCGTTCCACCGCCTGCTCGATAGTGTCGGTCGTCAAAACACCGAAGGCGATCGGAATACCGCACTCCAGAGACACGCTCGCCACCCCTTTGGAAACTTCCGAGGCGACATAATCGAAATGCGGCGTCGAGCCGCGGATAACGGCCCCGAGACAGATCAGGGCATCGTACTTGCCCGACTCAGCCATTTTCTTGGCAAAGAGCGGAATCTCGAAAGCACCAGGCACCCGCGCGACAGAGATGTTTTTGTCATCGACGCCGTGACGGATTAGCGCATCAACGGCTCCCTCCAGCAGACGTTCGCAGATGAAACTGTTGAAACGGCTGACAACGATCCCGAACTTCTGGCCTTTAGCTTCAAGTTTACCTTCAAAGAATTGCGGCATGAACTACCTCCTGATGTTGCTTAAAAAGAATCGCGATATTAACATATTTTTTGCCGCTGGGTAGAAAAAATATCCGTAAAAGTTGATCATGGCCGACACTCTGATAATCATGCTGTAACCGCTTTAATGAAGAGGGTTTACGGTGGCTATTTCGGTTAAATATTGTTATGAGTTCGTATGTTCTTTAATAGAAAGATACGTGTAGGGGGTAAAGCAAAATGGCCCGTGAAACTGCGATAAAGCTGTTTGAATCAAAGAAGGTTCGTTCGGTATGGGATGCCGAAAAGGGGAAGTGGTTTTTCTCTATTGTCGATGTCGTAGAGATACTGACTGACAGCCCCAGTCCGCGAAAATACTGGAGTGTCTTAAAAGCGCGACTAAAGAAGGAAGGGAGCCAGTTGACTACAAATTGTAGTCAACTGAAACTTCAGGCGGCAGATGGCAAGTATTATCTGAATGATGTTGCCGACACGGAACAACTACTGCGGCTCATCCAGTCCATACCCTCCCCCAAAGCCGAGCCGTTTAAGCGCTGGTTGGCGCGGGTGGGCTACGAACGGCTGGAAGAGATAGAGAACCCGGAACTGGCGGCCAAGCGGATGCGGGAGTTGTACCGGGACAAAGGGTACAGCGACGAGTGGATCGAAAAGCGGGTGCGTGGCATTGCCATTCGGGATGAACTGACCAACGAATGGAAGAAACGCGGGGTGAAGGAACAGATGGAATATTCCATCCTCACGGCCGAGATCAGCCGGGCTACCTTTGGCATGACCCCATCGGAGTACAAGGAGTTCAAGAGACTGGAGAAGCAAAAGGACAACCTGCGGGATCATATGACCGATCTGGAACTGATCTTCACCATGCTGGGGGAAGCCTCCACCACTGAGATTGCCAGGAATCGCGATGCCCGGGAATTTGATGAAAATCTGGATGCTGCCGTTGCCGGAGGCACCGTGGCTGGTAATGCCAGAAAAGATCTGGAGAAGAAGTCGGGAAAACGGGTGTCAACACGGGATAATTTCAAGGAAATACCGGAAGCGAAGAAGCGGAGGATTGCGGTAAGCAGAGATTAAGAAGCCATATATTCAGGTCCTTAGGAACATAAGGGATTTACAACCAATCTATAACCGGCTACATTGCTAATGTTTTTTCATGTTCACAGTCTAAATATTTCATATGGGTTGTTGACCTGTTCACGCACGCCTGAACTGGTCAACAACGAGTTGGTCACCTAAGGAGAGAATCATGGAATCAATTGTTTATTACTCAAGGAATGGGAAGAAGCCTCCATTTGAGGTAAACATCGAGACTGATGAGAAACTTGCTTACATAAACTGTAATTGCGAACTTGGAATGGATAAAAAATCTGTCGGCACAAGATTAACGCCATCAGAGGAGATAGAGAACATAGTGCTGACTCGGACTTCTGATGCAACTATTAAAAAACTAAGAACACTATTCGGACGGCATTCGACATTACGTCAACATCTTGAGGAAAAATGGCGTAATTTGCGGATATACGCCGATGAACATCCTGACAATAAAGAAGAAATAAGCAGGAAAAGAAAAATTCTTGGTAAAGCATTCGCAAACGGATTCATAATCAATGACGCTCTATTGAATAAAGAACCTTTTGACGCTGATGCATGGGAGGGTAATCGAGAGATATACATTGATGGCATTAATGCCCATGTAATCCTGAAGTATGAAAGTTATGACAGCGTTGATACAAGAAAAGCCCCTCATGTCTTTTACTTACATCACGTGGTGCACTTACGAATAGAATTCACCCCCCACCCCTTTCTTTATTGTCGATGTCGTAGAGATACTGACTGATACCAAAATTATTCTGATTCATGTAAATATAAAACGCCAAAGCGTCTCTAACTTACTGAAGCATAATGTTAATAACATGGTGAGAAAAAACGGTGACTTGTTTCATGCAAGAAAGAAAATCGAGAGTTGTTAATTTATCAGTTCTTGCAGCACTAGTTGTGGTCATATTTGGCAATGTACTGACAAACGAATTTGTTTGGGACGACATACTGTTTCTTCTTAATGTTGACGCTTACCGCACATTCGATCTTAAACGTTATTTTCTCATGCCGGGAAACGGTCTCGAGTACCTCCCAATTCGTGATCTGAGTTATGCATTGGATTTTACATTGTGGGGAGAGCAATCTACAGGTTTCCACTTCACTAACCTTGCGCTATATTTTTTCAACATCGTTGCGGTCTACTTTCTTTCCGAAACGATAGTAGCTACAATCCAGTTGAGTAGGCAGAGTGCGGAACGCCTTGCTCCTGCAACGGTCGCATTCTGGACAGCAGCGTTCTTTACCTTACACCCCATCCACTGCGAAACTGTCAATTTCGTTGGCGGTGGTCGAAATACATTGCTTGCATCTCTTTTTGCTTTGCTGTCCTGTCGCTCCTTTATCCTGTTTCTAGAATGCAACAGAAGCAGCTTTTTCAATTGGAAACTTGCCGCAGCATTCATTTGGTATATACTGGCAATTCTTTCCAAATCTACGGCTATCTCATTACCTTTCTTGTTTCTCACCCTCTACCCGATTATCAGATGCCGTCCAATAATTACGAGACTTGCAGCAACAATTCCCTTCTTTGTCGTATCAGGAATAGTCTATTTTCAATACACTTCGATTGCAAAAAGTGTAGGGCTAATCAATCAGCACCCGAATGATAGCTTTTCTATTGCAAGCAGAATTTCGACTGCAATACAAATCCCTTTCTTTTATTTGACCAAATTTATTATACCGACAAGCTTGTCAGTGGACTACGGGATGCCTTTTTCTACTACACCGGGATCGCCAACTGTCATTGCCTGCATGATTGCAATCATTGTCCTGGCGCTTTTGGTTTATGTCTTTAGAAACAGCTCTACACTGCCATATGTTGCCTTTTCCTGGTATGGAGTTACCATTATCCCCGTTCTCCACATGTTGCCTACTTCAACAATTGTTGCGGATAGGTACGCTTACCTTCCTTCTTTTGCATTCTGCCTTCTTTTAGCATATTTGGGAGTGGGTCTAAAAGACAGATGGCCTTATCGTATTACCACTGCAGGAGTTGCAATCTGCCTGGTATTCGGCATTCTTTCTTTCAACCAGAACAAGGTATGGAAATCAAATCTAACGCTCTGGCGGCATACAATCGCTATATCGCCTCGCTCTGTACAAGCCATGGAAAATCTGGGGACAATTTATTTCTTCAAGGGTGAACGTGCTAAAGCTTTAGATATCCTCAATGGAGTGCGGCAGATTGAACCTCTTAATCCTGTTTATGACTTCTTTGAAGGGAAATATTTCTATGAACGTGACAATTTCACAAGGGCAACAATCTCTTTCGAGCACGCAATTGAAAAGAAAAACGACCTGATCGATGCGCTTTATTACTTAGCAGACATCTGTGATAAGACGAAAAATATCGACTGCGCCATATCATACTATCAACGTTTATTAGCTTCCAAAGATTTAGATAGAGGCAATTATAAAAAAATTGCTAAAGAACGATTGGCAAAACTCGGTGCATCCAACGTCCCATAACAGAAAATGATCCTGGTTTCAAACCTACACTTTAGACAGAACGGGGTATCTGTTGAAGTATAGTGTTCCCAGCCCAACCAGAGTGCCTGCCCGAACACCAGCCAGGCAGGTACTCTGGTTAGCCCCTTATCGCGACAAACAGTTACCCCAACGTCAACGCCGAGAAAACCATTTTCCAACCTGTGATCAAAGTAAACAGCAGATAGCAGCAGAGCGTAACGAGGACGAGGCGGCGTTGAATGGCCGGGATGATGCGGATCAGACTGCCAACCTTCCTGAACGGCATCAACACTCCGGTCCCGATTCCCGCCACAACGCCGCCGAAGAGGGTGGCGTACAGGAAGTAGCCGATGTAGCCGTATTCCTTCTGCAGCAGGCAGAACGGGCAGTGATGTGTGGGGAGTTCGTAAAAATAGAGACAGATGAATGAAAGTACCGAGGCGACGGCGACCAGAAAGGTGACCGTTGAAGATATAGAAAAGAGATAACCGGCGCGCCCCCTGATATAGAAAAACAGACCGCTGGCTCCAGTGACCGCCATACCCGAAAAAAAGGCGATCTGCATCGGAAGATGCGGCAGCATTGCAAGATCACCGCTGAAGCCGCTCGATTCGTGGCTGAACAGACTGCCGCAGCAGGAGGTGATGATGTCCGGTTTCACCCCGGCAAAATAGGCGAACAGCAGCACACCCTCCAGCACCAGCAGCGGCACCAGCAGATTCAGCAGTTCATACTTGACCTTGATCAGCGGGTAGTCATAGCCTCTGTTATCGGCATAATTGACGATCAGCCAAACCCCGGCCAGCAGAAAATTGACGACCTTGATTATCAGAGCCGGATAGCCGAAAGAGTTGACCGCCAGTGTTCCTGCGGCGCACATGGCTCCGGTAAAGAGCGGGTGCAGTTCATCTGCGGTGTAGATGAAGAGGAACAGCGACATCAGCTCGAAGCTGAGGATATAGCTCATGATGGTCGAAACCAGATAGGTTCTGCGTTCCAGCTCCAGCTGACCTTCACTGCCGCTGGCCGGATCCCATTGGCCAAGAATGCGCATACCGTAATAACCGGCGTAGATCCCCATTCCGGCAACCAGCAGCGCGATCAGCAGCAGCGCGAGGACGGCGGGCTGCAGAATCACCGGCAGCTCCGGCTGGCCACGATCGCCCCGTCGCGCATTTCCACCAGCGTGTCGATCAGCGGCGAATCAAACACAATCGGATCATGGCTCGCAATCAGCACACTCTTCCCCTCCCCTTTCAAGCGGCCGACAATCTCCATGAATTCGTGTGACAGTTTTGAATCCAGGTGAGCCGTAGGTTCATCGGCGATAATGATGGAGGGATTATTGATCAGGGCACGGGCGATGGCGACCCGCTGCAGCTCGCCGCCAGAGAGCAGTTCCACCCGCTGCGAGGCCAGGCGCGCGATGCTGAACTGTTCCAGGAGAGACACCGCCCTGGCACGAAACTCCGCCCTCCCCTCACCGGTCGGATAGGCGGGCAGCATGACATTTTCGAGCACGGAAATCCCTTTGACCAGGTTGAACTGTTGAAAGATGAAACCGAAGGTGGAGCGCCGGATCTCGTTCAGGAACCGCTCCGGCAGACTGGTAATTTCGACCGCATCCGCGCCATCCTGTCGGAAAGGCAGCGCTGCGGCAACTCCGCGCAGGAAAATGCGCCCCGAGGTCGGACGGGCCATGCAGCCGATCATCGACAAAAGCGAAGTCTTGCCGGAACCGCTCGGCCCTTTGAGCACCGTGATCTGCTGCGGGTTTATTGCCAGCGTTACATTGTCCACGGCGGTGAACTGATTCGGCTGGCCGCTGTTGAACGATTTGGTGAGGTTCGAGAGTTCTATCACGTCAATACCTCATCGCGGCATCAGGGTCGGTCGTCGCCGCCCGCCAGCAGGGGATGATCGTGGCAGTCGTGTAAGGGACCACCGTCAGAAAAAAGAGCACCGCCAGTTGATAGGCATCTACCACCGGCACCAGCTGAAAGCGGGGATAGATGACCGACCACCCCTTGAGCGCCTGGACAAAGAGCGGGGCCGACAGAAAGAAGACATGCCCGTAGGCCAGGATGGTGCCCAGCAGAAAGGCCGTCAGCGAAATGACAATGCCCTCCCAGAACTTGAGCAGCAGCACATCGGAAGTTTCCCAGCCGATCGACTTCAAGATGCCGATCTCCTTGCGCTCCTCGGCGGAAAGCCCGGTGGCCTTGTCCCAGGCGAAGATGATGAACGAGAGCAACGCCGAGGCCAGAATCATCAGCGTCATGCCGCCGCGCCAGTCGAAAACGGATTGATAAGTGCGCTGAATCTCACTCTTCAGGATCGGCCTGGAACCGGGAAACAGTTCGGCAATCTTGGCCGCCACTGTTGCCAGCTCTTTCGGGTTACGCACCGTCACCGCCAGGTCGGTCGCCTGACCGCCCGGAAGATTGAACAGCCGTTGGAAGTTGGCCGGAGAGATGATAATCAGGTCGGCGGCAATAAGGTCGGAACCGCTTGGAAAGATCGTGCCGATCTCCACCATTACCGGCGCTTTGTCATAGCCTATCAGCGGCAGCAGGTCACCGACCGCCAGGTTGCGGGCTTTTGCCACACCGGAGCCTATCGATGCTGACTCAGTCTTTGCAGAGGTATCATCACCGGCCATGACCGTATAATTGGCGCCGTTCAGAGCGTCATAATAATAGCCCCAGAGGCGCGGCCTGACCGCCGTTACCCCCCTGATGCGGGCGATTTCGGCGGCATGGCCGGTCGGCACCAAATCCTGCCGCCCGGCCGTCAGCCGCTGCACAACCATATCGGGAGCATCGTCAAGAATGATGGCCGCCTCCCTCTTCAGCGCCGTGACAAAGAACTGCAGCGATGCCAGCATGAAGACCACCATCAGGTACATCGCCAGAAGAGAGAAGTTTTTGGCTTTCCTGCGCAGCAGCGATGCCAGCGTGAACTCCAGAATATTCAGATGACGCTCAATAGCCCGTTTCATGGTTTGTCACGGTTCAGGCGGGTCGGCAGAATCAGCGAACCCGAGGGGAAATGTTCCAGCGCCAAAGGATGTTCCTGAAAAGGCGCATGGCGATCGGCCATGGCCGGGTGACGGGTGTAGCGGGCCTCGGTAGCCAAACAGAGATCCGTCACATGCAGGTTCCGCAGTTGCCGCAACTCGCCGCCGGAGTGCCGTTGTTCATGACGGGCATGCAGCGGCAGCAACAGGAAGACGGCAAGAACAGTTGCGGTGAACAGCAGAAATTGTAATGAACGGCGCATGGCTGCCTTAGTTGAGTGTTTTTATGATCTGGCGTGTTATCTCGTTGAAGCGGAGAATGCGTTTGCCTTTATGATCGAGTTTGAAGGATCTGGCATCCTTCTCTGTTGTGAACGGGATCAGCTCCCCTCCCATCGGCCCGAACACATCGCTGCCGATTACAAAAAAAGCGGCGCGCGCATCGATTATCATCAGTGAATAATATTCCTTCACCGCCAGCGCCGCAAAATCGGCCTGACGTTTGCCGGGTGTATAGCGGGCAGCATCTAAATAGTGGCTGAACATATCCTTCGGACCGTCGTAATAAGAGACCGTGCCATCCTTGAAGCGGGCGGTCGCCGTCCAGTCCGGAAATTTGGCGACAAACATGCCGCAGACCGGGCATTTGGCAGTTGCGGGAACCGGAGCGGCTCCCTTGTCAGCCGCCGAAGAGCTTGCTGCAGTCAATAATAAGCAGAGCAGAACAATTGCCGGAACAATGCGTCTCATGAAATCTCCTATACTATCAGGCGAACGTTATGCTTCCCCCCTGACACAGGGGGATTGAGTGGGATTGGTTTTAATCTTTTTCGGCCAAAGCCAGCGCCTCTTTGTATACAGCCATGTTGCCGCCGTTCTTCTTGATAAAAGCAGCGGCGTCATCCTTTTGAGCAAAAGCCCATTTCGGGGTCCTAGTCATAACACCCTTACTACTCCCCCCGATCACCCATGTTGCCTTTTCGACATCCATCAGTTTCCGGGTATTCATATCGGCAACCTCAAAAGCTTTGACCGCCCTGCCTTTGCCGGCTTTCAATTCGGCAACCGCGCAATGGATGCTGCATACCCCGACAGACGAGCCGTCTGCATAGGTGATCAGGATTCGTGAGTAGGCAAATTTTTCCCGATCCATGCCGCACTGCTGACACGATTTATGTTTTACAACGTCAGTGTGGTTTGAGCCGATAGCGGCCTCCGTGGCATGCTGGCCTGCATGGCCGGACATTTGGTTCGCAGCTGCAACGCCACCGGCCAGGATCAAGCCTGCAAGGAGGCTTAATGGCAATAATTTCTTTATCATGTTCATATCCGCTTTCAGAAACCGTAATTTGTGTCAATATAACGGAAATATACCGACCGCGCAACCGTACCGGACAGACAGTTATAAACCGGGTTGACTTTACCTTACATTGATCTTAACAATGTGTTCGCATAAGAAAACAAACAAATCACCAAGGAGTTGATTAATGAATATAAGCAAAAAACATATACTGGCATTGTTCAAACAGCAGGAGGGAGCTATCCACTTTGACGCTCTTATGCGCGAGTTCGGCGGCCGCCATGTCAAGCTGGAGCTGAAGAACATGCTGGAAGATATGGCCGAAGACGGCGAACTGGTCCGGTTGAAGGGGAATAGTTACAGCCTGCCTGGAAAGATGAAAACCACACGCGGCCGGATCTCGGTTCACCGCGACGGCTATGGTTTTGTGACCCCTGAAGGCGGTGGCGAGGATATTTTTATCCCGTCAAAGTTTCTTAAGGGAGCTCTTCACGGCGATTTGGTCGAGGCCAGCTCCAGCCCGAGCCGTATGGGTGGCAACAAGCTGGATGGCCGGGTTATGGCGGTAATCGAGCGTGCCACCAGCAAGATCGTCGGTCGCTACGAGGAGACCAGGCGGGGAGCGATTGTCATCCCGGAAGATCAACGCCTGAATCTGGTGGTGGCGATTCCGGTCAAAGGGCGCGGTCTGGCGGAAGACGGCCATCAGGTTGTGGCGGAATTGACGTCATACCCGATCGGCGGCCGTCCTGCCGAAGGGAAGATTATCGAGGTTCTGGGGTGGCCGGACGACCCGGAAGTTGAAGTACAGTCGGTGATTCGCCGCTTCGATCTGCCGCACATCTTTGGCCCGGATGTGCTGGCCGAAGCTGACGGCATTGCCGAAACTGTCTCTAAGACCGACCTGAAAGACCGGATTGATCTGCGCTCGATGCCGACCGTAACCATAGACGGCGAAACAGCCCGCGACTTTGATGATGCCGTCTCCCTGCGCCGCGAGGGGGATAATTTCCGGCTCTGGGTCTTGATTGCCGACGTTTCCCATTATGTAATGAAGGATAGTCCGCTTGATCTGGAAGCGTACCTGCGCGGCACCTCGGTCTACTTTCCGGACCGCTGCATCCCTATGCTGCCGGAGCGGCTCTCGAACGGCATCTGTTCGCTCAATCCGAATGTTGACCGCCTGACGATGACGGCTGAAATGCTCTTTGACCGGAACGGCGCCATGCTGGAGTCGGCCTTCTATTCGAGCGTCATCAAGAGTGCGGCCCGCCTGACCTATACGATTGTGAAACAGATTATTGTCGATGACGACCGTGAACTGGCCGACAAATACCGGCCGGTGGCGCCGATGCTGCTGGAGATGAAGGAGCTGGCCCTGATTCTGATGGAGATGCGCAAGAAACGTGGCAGCATCGATTTCGACCTCCCGGAGCCGGAGATCATCATCGGCCTGACCGGCCTTACCGAGGGAATCATTCGTGCCGAGCGCAATCTGGCACACCAGCTGATCGAAGAGTTCATGCTGGCCGCCAACGAAGCGGTGGCCCGCTATATCACGTCAAGGGATATCGGCTTTCTCTATCGCGTTCACGAAAATCCCGACCCGGCCAAACTGCAGACCTTCCAGGAATTCGTCTTCGGCTTCGGCTATGAATTCAAGCTGGTTGACGAGAAGGTCCAGCCGTCCGAACTGCAGCGCCTGCTGGCCCAGGCCGCCGGCCGACCGGAAGAGCGGATGATCAACTACTCCCTGCTCCGCTGCATGAAGCAGGCCCGCTATGCCGCCGAAAATGTCGGGCACTTCGGGCTGGCCTCGGACTGTTACTGCCACTTCACCTCCCCGATCCGGCGTTATCCCGATCTGGTGGTGCACCGGATCTTGAAGGCGGCGCTAGCCCTCACGGCAGAGAAGGAAACGACCGGAAAGCGTGCTGCCAAGCAGTTGGCGATTGCCACCGAACGGCTGGGCGAGGTCGCCGAACATACCAGCAAGCGCGAGCGGGTCGCAATGGAGGCGGAACGCGACGTGGTCGAGATGAAGAAACTTCAGTACATGCAAAAGCATGTGGGGGAAGAGTTTGACGGCTACATCACCGGCGTGACGGCTTTCGGCTTTTTCGTGGAACTTGAAGAGCTGTTCGTAGAGGGACTGGTACATATTTCGACCCTGGCCGATGATATGTACACCCACGCCGAGAAACAGCACTCCCTGATCGGCCGGCGCACCGGCAAGGTTTTCCGGATAGGGGATGCCGCGCGGGTGTCGGTGGCTTCGGTATCACCCGGCACCAGACGTATCGAATTTGCTCTGGTGGCACACGCCGCCTCTACACCACCAATCGGTGTCAAAGCAGGCGGATCGGATGAATATCCGCGCATTCCGCTGCGCGGCAAAAAGTTAACCGGTCTGCAGCCACGGGGTGACGGGCGTGATCAAAACAGCGTGGGTGGAAAAAAGCAGGTCTGGCAAAGGAAAGAGCGGACCTAGAAAGCGGCGTTAAAGCAGTTTTCGGCAAATCCAGGGTTGCAAGCCGGTACGCCACTGTGATAGGAGGAATATATGAACGAAGAAAGAGTAATCCCATTTATTGAGCATCTCGTTGAACTGCGCAAGCGACTGGTTGTCATTGTTATTGCCATGGTAGTCGGGATGGGCGTGGCCTGGAACTTCTCAGGCGATCTGCTCAAATTCATCGAAAAGCCGCTGACCGGCAAGACCTACCTGACCGGGATCAAGAAGGACGTCTATCTCAAAGTCAAAGAACTTGCCCCCTCTATGTACAGTCACTACAAGTTGGAGCAGGAAATCAACACTCCCCAGAAACAACACCCCCTCAACTACAGCGCTCCTCTGGAGCCGTTTTTCATCCAGTGCAAAATCTCGATGCTGGCCGGTTTTGTCCTGGTGCTGCCGATAGTTTTCTATCAGGTCTGGTTATTTATCGCACCCGGCCTGACCAGGCGTGAGCGAAGGATGGTCGTGCCTTTTGTCACGGCCGCCAGTCTGACTTTCTGTGTCGGCGCCATGTTTTTTCTGGTCGTAATCTGGCCGGTAATAATCAATTTCTCACTTTCCTACGAGGCCGAAGGACTGCAAAGCTGGTTCAACATCAGCGCCTACGTCAATTTTTGTCTGCGGCTTATTCTGGTGTTCGGCCTGATATTCGAACTGCCGGTATTGACCCTGCTTCTGGCCCGCTTCGGCATTGTCAGTTACAAGATCCTGGCGCCAAAACGTAAATATGCTCTGCTGGCAAGTTCGATAATTGCGGCCTTTCATGCAGATCTAATAACCATGTTTGTTATCATGATCCCGCTTTATCTTATGTAGGAGATAAGTATCTGGGTGGCACTGATCTTCGGCAAGAAGAAACTTACGAACGGGGAAGAGCTTCCGGGGCAATCCGCATAGAACATCATGATAAATCTGTTGACAAGTCCCGGCCAAACCCCTAAAAGGATATAAAGTGTCTTTTTAGTGCGTTAGAAGTTTTTTTCTGTGTGATGCTAATAAAACGTCTTCGTTTAACGCACTTATCCTGTTTATAAGGGCAAGGGGGTTATTATGATGGAACTAACTCGTAAAGGTGAATATGCAATCAGAGGCATCGTTTATCTGGCGGGAAAACCGATTGATAAGGTCTGCTTGTTGAGTGATATCGCAGCCGCAGTTGATGTCCCCCCCACGTTTCTGGCCAAGATATTCCAACAGTTCAGCAAAATGGGTCTGGTAAAATCATTCCGGGGCACGGGTGGTGGTTTTATGCTGGGCCGGGCACCTGAAAACATTACACTTCTAGAAGTCGTAGAGGCGGTTGAAGGGCAGATAATTCCGAACCGGTGCGTCGTCAAGCCCTCTGATTGCGGACGTTCAGATTACTGCAATGTTCATCCGGTGTGGAAGCGGGTTCAAGGAGAGGTTCGCGGAGTTCTGGAGGGAGTCACTCTAAAAGAGTTGTCCACGGGGGAACCTGCCAGCAAAACCAATTGAATTTGCTACGTTTTTTCTATTTAAAGTTGACAATTATCGATTAGCCATATACTGTGCCAATCTACTTGTACCGAAACATCAAAGTCCCGAAAATCGGGATTTTGTCGTTTCAGGGACAAAATAACTTAGAAAGGAGCATCCCGCCGGAGATACGCCCTCGCATTCTGTGGGCAACGACGCCGCTCCGGCAAAGCCGATACAACTTCCCTACTCTATTATTATGCGAATAAAACTTATCTATCTGATGTGCATGCTGACATTAACAGCATGCGAAAATGCCCCGTTTAAATTAGCGGATATTCAAACAACCTCATCGCTGGCCACTGAACCTTCCATCCTTGACAGTAGTGCCGTCTCCCTTATCCAGCGAAAAAAACAACAGTCTGTTATCGAATCTGCATTCTCTCGCAGAACTTCGCCTGAACGGGCGCATAAACTGGCTGTAATCTGTTATGACAAGACAGTCGGCACGTCCTTCATGCCATTTGACCTGGCTGAAATTGCGCTGGCTGAAACAGGAGGCCACGGACTCTCATCCCGGGCGGTTTCAACTAAAGGAGCGTGTGGAGTTTGGCAGCTGATGCCGAGTCGCGCCAGAAGCCACGGTTATTCGCCCAAAGACATGCTTGACGACGGCAAATGTGCCAAAGCCGCTGTTTGCGAGCTCTATACCAAGCTCGACATGGCCCAGGGAAACCTTGAGCGTGCAAAAAAATACTATTGTGGCCAGGGGCCTCAGGCAACTGCATATATGAAAAAGATTCGATTAATCCGGCAGGAGATGAGTATGGAATTGAAAAACCAGAGCGACAAACTGGCCTTGGCTGACATGGCCACGACAACGCATTGATTTTGTTCCCGTAACCTATCGTCAGGAATCCACCTCATGCTGTGTTTTAAAACGCTTTAGAAGTCGTTCCAAGCTGTCATCATGGGTGTTTTTTCTTGATATAAAAGTAGCCGCTCTGCTATAGTCGGGCGGCTTTTTTGTACATAGCATCTTTTCTGAAGAGGAGTATTTTGTGGAGAGAGGAACAGCTTCAAACAGTTCGACCGGCCTCACCCTTCGCGCCAAGATGGCTCTTCTTTCTGCATCAGCGTTTGTCGGTATCCTGCTGGTTAGTGCGATCAGCCTGTTTATGGTGAATGAAGTCAGAATCGGCGGCACCGCCTACCAATCCATTCAAAAAGATAAGGACGCTCTTGAAAGTATTGCCCTGCTGAAATCAGATCTTTTCCAGATCAACAGCGAAATGCAGAACTTCATGCTTGAAGCCGATCCGGCCACGGCCGAAAAGAATATTGCCACAATTAAAGATCTCACAAACAATATTGAACTTAATTTCGGAATTGCTCTTGAGTCGGTTGAGTCAACCGGAAAGCACGAGGCCATAAACAAGGCAAATGCTATCTGGATGGAGTATCGAAAAACATTGCTGGATGAGGTGCTGCCCGCTGCGTCCAAAGGCGATGTACTTAAGGCGAGTTATCTCATGACCGGAATCCAGGCGGAGCGTTTCAGCTCGTTCAGCAAATCAATTGCACAGATGGTTGACCGTATTCGACAAGATGTCAGCACTACCGAGCAACAGGTTGCATCCAGTATCAGAATGAAGATCTCCGTTTCTATTGTAATTACAGTAGTTGTTTTCGGTCTGATCATTCTGTTTTCATATTTCATCACCGCCTCGATTACCAAACCGCTTAGAAACTGTGTAGAATTTGCCAAAGCCATGGCAGGAGGCAGGCTGGATGCCCGCCTTGAAGTGCAGGGTGGCGGAGAGTCCGCTGAACTGGCTCACGCAATGAACATCATGGCTGAAAATATCCACAGCATGGTTTCGCGCATAGGTTCTGCCGCCGAAGTACTCACTTCAATAGATAACAATCTGGAAAGTGCCGCCCGGCAGGTTGTAAACTCCGCACAGATGCAGGAAAGATCTGTGATGGAAACATCCCAGGCTGTTGTGCAAATCAACAATTCCGTACATGAAGTTTACGAAGGCATTGACAAACTCTCCGAGTCTTCAACCGAGACATCCGCGTCGTCACTTGAAATGGCCGCAACCATTGAAGAGATCGCAATGAGTGCTGAAAAATTGGGGGGGGCGGTTGAGGAAGTCAGCTCCTCAATCACAGAAATGTCCTCTTCAATAAAAGAGATCGGCACGAGCATTGTCAATCTGCTGGATGCATCGACCACTACGGCATCATCAATTACCGAAATGGATGCGACGATCAAGCAGGTAGAAAAGAACGCAATGAATTCGGCCACTATTTCCGAGACTGTCCGTAACGATGCCGAGATTGGTAAAAACGCTGTTCTTGAAGCTATTGCCGGTATGCAGGCAATCAGAACCTCTTCAATGATAACCTCGGAAGTAGTTGAAACACTTTCCCTGCGGGTAAACGATATTGGAGCAATTCTTTCCGTAATTGATGAAGTTGCCGAGCAGACCAATCTTCTGGCTCTGAATGCAGCAATCATAGCCGCTCAGGCAGGTGAACACGGCAAGGGTTTTGCCGTAGTGGCAGACGAGATCCGCGAACTGGCCGAACGCACCAGCAGCTCCACCAGGGAAATTGCAGCCGTCATCAAGGGTGTTCAGGAAGAGACGTGTCGTGCGGTGGCCGCAATCAGTCAGACCGAGGAAAGTATAGCAACTGGTGAAAAACTGTCGCTACGTTCCGGTACTGCACTTGAAAAGATCGTGACTGGAGCACAGAGGGCGGGAATTCAGGCAAACGAGATAGCCAAGGCAACAGTTGAGCAGGCACGAGGAAGCCAGAGTATACGGGAAGCGATGGAAAGCGTTGAGGATATGGTTGGAAGCATCGCCAATTCAGCGCGAGAGCACTCCCGAGGAACCGATATGATTTCGGCGGCGGTTGAGCGCATGAAAGATCTTACCATCCACGTGCGCACTTCGACCCGTGAACAGAGTCGAGCCAGCAACCTGATTGCCCGCTCAACGGAAGAAGCTAACGCCATGGTGGATCAGATCAGAGAAGCTTGCCGCTCTCAGGTAGACAGCAGTGCCTTGATTTCAAAATCGGTTAAAGGCATTGAAGGAGCTACAGATGCAAACAGTCTTGCGACAAAAGTTATGAAGGCCGCAGTTGCCGATTTAACACGTCAGATCGATCTGCTTGAGAAGGAGATGGCCGGTTTCAAAATATGACCGGCTGTGTAAAAACAACATGAGCAGACTTGCTGCACGATTAAATACGCTTCAAACACAAAACTCCAAGGCTTTGGTGACATTTATTTCCGCCGGCGACCCGAATCTGTCTACAACAGAGGAGATGATTTATTTACTTGAGGACGCTGGGGCCGACGTAATCGAACTTGGAGTCCCTTTTTCAGACCCGATGGCAGACGGACCGACGATTCAACTTTCATCCGAGAGAGCCCTGGCCTCCGGGACTACGCTTCATGGCATTCTGGATGTTGTAAAAAAAATTCGCACCCGCTCCCAGATTCCTATCATTTTAATGGGATACCTTAATCCTGTTCATGCCTACGGCTACGAAACATTCTGCCGTGATGCCGTAGAATCGGGCGTTGACGGTGTTCTCCTGGTGGATATGCCGCCGGAAGAATCTCACGAGCTTATCGTCCCGGCCCGTCGCCACGGACTCGATGTGATCTTCCTGCTTACACCGACCTCTGATGATAAAAGAATAGCCGTAGTGAATAAGCTGGGCAGCGGCTTTATCTATTATGTCACGGTAACCGGAGTAACAGGAGCAAGAACCTCCGTTTCAGACACACTGGAACAGGAGCTTTCCCGCGTGATGCGCACCATTTCGCTGCCTGTCATGGCCGGATTCGGAATATCTACACCTGAACAGGCAGCCGAAGTAGGAAAGATGGCTGACGGTATTGTAGTTGGCAGCGCGATTGTCAAACTGTTTGAACAGTACAACGGAGTTGAGCTAAAGCAACAGATGCATAGATATGTTACAGATTTGAAAAGGGCACTCTCATAGTTATGGATGAGCTTGACAGCTCTTCCTGATTCTGTTACCTAGCACTTTATTTATACTTTAACTATTTTAGGATTACGAAAGATGCGAGGTCACTTATGAGCTGGTTTACCAAAGAGAGAGTCGGCATAGAAAAATCGGGCGGCAAGAAAGTCACGTTTCCGGATGGAATGTGGGTTAAGTGTCCGGGCTGCTCTGAAACTCTTTTAAGCAAGGATATCGAAGCCAACCTCCAGGTCTGCCCGAAATGCGGCCACCATTATCGCATTTCCGCACGAAAGCGCCTTGAATCCCTTCTTGATGGCGGTACCTGGCAGGAATATGATGCCGATGTGACATCGGTCGATTTTCTTGAATTCAAAGATGCCAAAAGCTATCAGGAACGTATCGACACCGCACTTGCTAAAGGTGGTTCAAAGGACGCGGTAATCTGCGTTGAAGGGGCTATCGAAGAGCTGCCTGTACAGATTTCATGTTTTGACTTCTCCTTCATGGGGGGCAGCATGGGAAGCGTGGTCGGCGAAAAAATTACCCGCTCAATCGAACGCGGTCTACAGAAAAATCAGCCGGTTATCATTATTTCGGCTTCCGGCGGGGCCCGCATGCAGGAAAGTATCCTCTCCCTGATGCAGATGGCCAAAACATCAGCTGCCCTGGCAAAACTCAAACGTGCCGGTATCCCGTTTGTTTCACTACTGACCGATCCAACTACCGGTGGTGTTACCGCCAGTTTTGCAATGCTTGGTGATGTTAATATTGCCGAACCGAAAGCGCTGATCGGTTTTGCCGGCCCACGAGTTATAGAGCAGACAATCCGCCAGAAACTACCGGAAGGTTTTCAGCGGGCGGAATACCTGCTGGATCATGGCATGGTTGATGCGATCATTCCTCGCTCTGAAATGCGCACTAAAATTGCTTCGATATTGAAAATGCTACATCGTTCTGCCGCCTGATATGCCTCTGACAGATGTGTTGGAAAGGCTTTACGCTCGTCGGCGCTTTGGTATAAAGCCAGGCGTCGAACGGGTCAAAAGCCTACTGGAGCGTCTGGGTAATCCTGAAAAGAAGTTTCGCACGATTCATGTCGTCGGCACAAACGGCAAAGGTTCCACGTCAGCCTTCCTCTCCACTATTCTCCTCCATGCAGGGCATTCAGTTGCCCAATTCAGCTCCCCCCACCTGGTACATTTTACTGAGCGTTTCAGAATAAACGGTAAAGAATATTCTGCGGATAAACTTGCAATCAACCTTAATACCGTGCTGGAGGTTGCTCCGGAAGAAGCGACTTTTTTCGAGATAACGACCGCACTGGCGGCGTTGATTTTCAGCGAGGAACGGATTGAACTGGCTGTCATGGAAGCCGGAATGGGAGGCCGTTCGGACGCGACAGCCGTCTTTGCCGGCGAGATGACAATACTTACTCCAATTACTTTTGACCATACCGAGTATCTAGGCACAACAATCGAGCAGATTGCCCGGGAAAAGGCCGGAATAATCAGACCCGGCACACCGGTTATCAGTGCTGAACAACCTGATACGGCATTACAGGTAATCAAAGAACTGTGTCTCGCCCGGAATTGCACTCTAAAGATACGCGGTAACGATTTTTCAGACATCCGGAACCACGATGGAACCCTTGATTACCGCGGCTTGAGTAGAATTCTGACTCAGCTCACACCGGGAATCAAGGGGCGCTATCAAGCATGTAATGCTGCTGTCGCACTGGCTGCGGCCGAAGTACTTGAAGCTGGCGGAATGAATATTCCACCTTCATCTTTCAACGAGGGCATCGCCACGGCGTATTGGCCGGGTCGAATGGAACTCGTGCCGGGCCTTCCACCTCTGCTGCTTGATGGGGCTCACAACCCTGCCGGAGCATCAGCTCTGGCGGAAGCGCTGCAAGATTATTCACGTTCACGGCTGTTACTGGTGACCGGCGTCTGCAATGACAAGGACATCGAACAGATATATGCTCCTCTGATACCGCTCGTTGATAGCATCTTTACGGTAACCCCAGCTGTTGAACGAGCCTTGAAAGATGATGAATTGACCAGTTTTTTCCAAAAGCAGGGGATCGCATCCCAGCCCTGCGGCTCAGTAGTGGCCGGTATCAGCAAAGCCCGCAGCCAGGCATCAGAAGGGGATCTTATCCTGGTGTGCGGCTCGCTCTTTGTGGTAGGTGAAGTCAAGGCATGGCTTGAGCAGGTAAATTACACCGGAATCAGGGGTTGAGCCTTTCAATGAGACTTCTCCATTACCTAACCCGAACAGGCAGAATAAGTGCGCTAATCAAGCTGTCAGTATTATTCTGTTTCATCAACCTGTGGACGCCATCTGCCGGGGCTGCTGCGACAGTTGCGCCGGCAGTTTTTGATGAGAATATACGCATCAATGCTGACCGCATGAACCAGAACCTGGCAGAAGGGATTTATACTGCTGATGGAAATGTGGTCGTACTTTGGAAGGGGATGAAGCTGACTGCCGATCAGATTCGCTATACAGCGGCAACGCATATAATGTATGCGGCCGGTTCAGTTGTTCTCACAAAAGAATCTGCAGTAATGAAGGGTGAGACGCTGAACCTGAACATGGATACCGGTCGGGCTGAAATGGATACTGCGTTGCTTACAGATCCCAAATCAAATATGACTATCACAGCCGAGAAGCTTATTAGAATAGACGAGAATCAGTTCAGTTCAGCCTCCACAGAGATGACTACTTGCGACATGCCTGACCCAAGCTGGAAGTTTGGCGCAGACGCCCTGAATGTCAACCTGCAGGAGTATGCCACAGGGCGTAATGTAATCTTCTACGTAAAAAACATACCAGTTCTCTATCTTCCATGGTTTGCTTTTCCGGTTGTTCTTGAAAAAAAGTCCGGATTTCTTTTTCCAAACTTCGGCTACTCTATAAAGAAAGGCGTGCAGCTTGATATTCCCTTATACATTGTGATCTCACCGAGTCAGGATCTTCTGCTGGATCTGGATATGATGTCGATTCGAGGTGTAGGAACCGGGCTTGAATATCGTTATATTAGAACTCGCGGAAGCGAGGGGCATATAAGTGGATATCAAATTTACGATCAACTTGCAGATCAATGGCGGTGGCAGTTGGCCGGGGAGCACAAGGAAATATTCTCAAGCAACGCAAATCTGCGCATGTCCGTTAACATCACCAGTGACCGGACTTTTTCGAATGATTTTGGTGAAAAAAGCGGCGATTACAATCGTCAATCGAGTGATACAACCATCAATACATTGAAGACGTGGCAGAATTATGGTGTGACCTCATATCTGCGCTATAATGAAAATCTATATGCTGCCGACAACCGGACGACGCTACAGACACTGCCGTCACTTGGCATAGCAGGGGTACGGCAGGCTATTTCAACTTTGCCGCTCTACTTTGATCTTGATGGGTCCGCAGACAATTTCTATCGCGAATCAGCACCCAGTGGTCAGCGTTTATACCTCTATCCCCGGATCAGCATGATCCCATTCCAGAGCAACTATCTTCAAACGTCGCTGTTTGCGGGGACACATATCAGGGGTTATTCCACTGACAAGCGAGACAACAGCAGCGGGACTCTTGCAAGCGCCGGAGACCTGCTGCCGGAGGCGGGAGTTCGATTGTCGACATCGTTGACTCGCATCTACGACACTAACTTCCAGTTTCTCAGAAAAGTCAGACACGAGATTATTCCGGATTTCAGCTATGGTTTTGTACCGGAACACAATCAGCAACGACTGCCACTCTATGACTACACAGATCGAATAATCCACCGCAATATGATTTCACTCTCTGTTACCAGCTTGATGAACGGAAAGTTTGTGTCTGGCGATACGACTGAATATCGTGACATTTCAAGAATCAAGCTTAGCGCAGATTATCTGATTGACGGAGGAAGGCGTGACCTGTTGACGCTGGTGGAGAGCCAACGTCCATGGAGTGATCTGATACTGGAATCTGATGTTTTACTGACCAAACTGTTGCGGATGACTTTTGACGCGCGCTATAACCTCTACGACAATCAGCTGTCTACAGCTGTTGCGGGGATTGAGGTAGATGATCCTCAGGGAAACTCCGTAGGTGCCGGTTACCAGATGTCTCGTAATGAGGTGGAATATTTCGAGGGACGGCTCGCCACCAAACTGATCAAGCCTCTGAATCTGTCTTATACCGCCCGTTACTCGTTCGACCGTGGTGATTTTCTTGAGTCGGTGTACGCTGCCGAATACCGACATAAATGTTGGAGCGTAAACCTTGCGGTTCACCAGCGCCCCGGCAATCAATCGTATACGGTGAATTTCAATCTGGCGGGAATGGGGAGCAAATAAACAAACAGGGCAGACCATTCGGTCTGCCCTGTCCAGGCTTACAAAGAACCAATTATTTTTTAAACTATTTACAAACTCCGATAGAACCTTTTTTGCAGACCTTTCCATCCAGCCAGGTGACATCTTCAAGGTTTGCCCCGTTCAGATCGGCCCCATCGATAGTGGCATGATCAAGGGAAGCCCCATGCAGAAATGCTTTTTTCAAATTGGCGTTTTCAAAGCTGGCATCATCCAGAACTGCATCCAGAAGGTTGACACCTTCCAGATTGGCCCCCATCAGATTAGCCCCCTCCATCTCCGCCTGTTCCAGATGGACTCCCCGCAGGTCGGCACCTCTCAGATCACACCCCGGACATTTTTTTGTCGCCTTAAGGCGGTCAAGGTCCTCAGGCACAAAGGCAAACACCTGCAGCGTCGGCAGAATAATGCTGCATACAGCAACCACAATAAAAACTGATGATTTTATACGTTTAATAAATCCCGGCAATTGCAACTCCTTTTCCGTGAAACAAGAATAATGAAAACTTATGTGTACTCTACCAGAAATAACAATCGCTTGTAAACAGCAACCCGTCTCGCAACATCTCCGGATAATTCACTAAATCGGACCGGGGTAACGAAATGACGCAAAAAACTTCTGTCACGGCCTGTAAGCAAAGGATTTTCAATCCCAATCCGCCCCGGTATCTGCAGAGTTCCAAACTTGAATCGACTGACTGCAGGTACCAGGCAAGGATTAAGCGCGACCATACCGTCTCTGTTTTCGCCAACAGCCTTCAATATTTTTTTACCAAGATAGAGTACAAAGTTACCGGAGGATTGGCGTGCCTTCTCAAGACCTCTAAGCCTGAAAATCTCCTCTACCGGATCTTCCAGAGCTCCGTGATGAGCAAACATCAGTAGTTCGAGACCCGTTTGACCGATCATCTCCAGCAGTTCATCAATACGATATGTGTGTACTCGAGGGTGGAGCAGGGCATCGGCAAGCCCCGAAACCGTGCCCACCTCGTCGGAAGAAGCCAGATAGTTTGCCAGTCGTGACCCGGTTACGGCTTTCAACATCAGCCGACGCGCCCTACTGGGTGAATCTACGCCGAGAAGCCTGAATGCCCGACGGATAGACTCTTCTTCCCTACGGGCGTAGCGACTGTAAAGCATAATTCTCAGGATTCCGCCCGGAACAAGACGCTGTTCCAGTTTTTTCAGACCATCCAGCGGGTCATCCAAGTGATGGAGAACTCCGAAAGAATCAATCAGCCCGAATCCGCCATCAATCACATTTTGTTCCGAAAAATCACCACAACGATAGACGACATTCATCCGCCCGTGCAGGATGCAGTGCCAGCGTGCCCTCTGCAGGCTGCGTTTAGACAGATCCAATGCTGTAATCGGCACGTCTGGATTGGCCAGCGAACAGGGATAAGGGGCAAAAGTTCCGCAGCCCGCAATGAGTATTTTTTTCGCCTCTGGAGGCGGCAGCGTGCCGTTAAAGCGAGCCCAGAGGGCATGGATATTGAGCGCGTAAGTATCACATCGACGTACGGAGGCAAGTAGCGGATAGTGTGGATAGGGGTAATTTTGATAATGTGCCTGTACAGAATTGACCATGCCGCACTGTATCAGGATATCGCAAGGCTTTCAACAGTCAGGAACATATAAAACGAGCCCTTCGCAGGAGTGCAAAGGGCTCGTTAAACAGGTATGCGATATTTATTATTTCTTTATTGTTGCACCTTCAACAATCACACTGTATTTGTATCCACCGCCAAAATCTCTGTCCTTGGCAAGGATTCCGCTCACCGTAACAACGTCATCCACATACGCCATCTCATCCGAGGTACAGACAAGGTTGTGGTTCTTTTTTGACTGAACACCGGTTCCGTCCTGAATATGAATCCAGTTTTTACCCATGATCCCGACAGACACTTTAACGACCTTACCTCTGACTACGACTTTCTTTTTATTGAGTTTTGCGCCTTTGTCAAATATTTCCTGAACTGTATACGCATTTGCTCCGGTTGCCTTGGCTACGGAGATTTTTACATCCTTGTCTGACGTTGCCGACTTACTGCCACCAGACAAGCCCTTATTGTCCTTATTTATTGGTGAAGCAACCGAAGAGTTCTTGTCGACCACTACAGAATCGGCAAAGTAAATGCTATCAAAGGTACGTTTAAGGGTTTTGCTCTCGAAATTGGCCATTTCCATCCCACCCCTAAAGCTAATCTTGGTACCTAGTGCGATTGGAGTTGTCGCAACTGCAACCCAGACTTTTTCCATATTATCCTTCTGGATATATACGTATGAATAGCCGCCGCTGTCCATGGTCTGAAGTACTTTGCCGGTAAGCAATCCGGTCGCAGGTGCCTCTGTTTCCGCAGGCGCTACAATTTTGTCGGGCATTGCCATCACAGCGGATGCGCATGAGACAGTAATTACACATGTAAGTGACAGAATAAGGTTCTTTTTCATAAATTCCCCTTTTTGTATTTACCAACTTATGCAGAACATATTATCATACATCAGTAAACTCGGCACTCAAAAAAAGCAGGATCATCAATGTTCAATCGACTTTATATTCACGTGCCGTTCTGCGTTAAAAAATGTGACTACTGTGCTTTTGTCTCCTACACTCCAGAAGACAAAGAGCTTACGGAGTACCCGGAACTCATCATGAGCGAGCTCCAGCTTCACGCCTCTGGAGAGCAATCGATAGCTTCGGTATATTTCGGGGGCGGCACCCCGTCATTGCTTCAACCTCTTCAACTAGCCAGACTGCTTGATGAAATAGCTAAACTGGCAGACCTCTCTATAGATGCAGAAATAACGCTGGAAACTAACCCTGGCACTGTCGATCACATTTCCCTGAAAGCATTCCGTGACGCCGGCATAAACCGGATTTCGCTGGGTATTCAATCTTTTGATGATCAATTTCTGCAGTGTCTGGGGCGGATTCATTCCGTTCAGCAATCTCGTCAAGCCTTTAGTGATGCACGTGAGGCCGGTTTCAATAATATCAGCATAGATCTGATTCACTCTCTTCCCAATCAAAGCCTCAATCAGTGGCGATCCGAATTACAGCACGCCATCAAGCTTTCACCGGAGCATATTTCCATCTACGGGCTGACAGTGGAAGAAGACACTCCTTTTGCGCATATGTACCCCTTAAATAGCCCGGATCTGGATCATGATCTTTCAGCGGATATGTTTGAACTTGCGGACGAACTCCTGACATCATCCGGATTTGAACATTATGAGATTGCTAACTATGCACGTCCAGGATTCCGATCTCAGCATAACAGCGGCTATTGGAGGCGGGATGGCTACCTGGGACTGGGTGTTGCGGCTCATTCATTTCTGCGTAAGGGATATGGCATACGCTTCAGCAATCCCGACAATTTTGAAGATTATCGCCAGGCGGTTAGATCCGGACAACTGAAATTAATTGGAGAACTCGAACTAACACAGAATGATGCCATGGAGGAATATATGTTCCTGGGCTTGCGCCTCTCTAACGGGGTGAACCGGCATGACTTTGCGCGTGAGTTCGGTCGGTCACTGGAATCTGTATACGGCTACGTTGCGGCTGATCTTGCCCGACTTGGACTTCTCGTTCAAAACGAGAGCAAGCTTACCTTGACTAAACGCGGGATGCTGCTTTCAAACAAGGCTTTCGCCAGTTTTTTATTATAGTTTAAGTGTGTTGCGGCCATTAGCGCTTAAAAACAGTGTCAATCAAAAAAACAGAATTCTCTTTTTAACGCAAACCCTATTAAATCTTGCTCCATAACTCAAACGCTTGTATAAAGAAAGGGTATCAGCAGCAACCTGAGATCCATATTTATTGCCTGCGAAATAAATTACATACAAGGATTTACTGACATGCAAGAGCAAAAGATAGCCTTGGTTACCGGGGCGAGCAAGGGGATCGGAGCTGCCATTGCTCTGGTTCTTGCACGAGAAGGCTTCGACATCTGGCTTAATTACCGTTCCGATCATACTGCTGCGACAGAAGTAGGCAGGCAGATCGAAGCGATGGGAAGATCCTGCAGGCTATTGTGCTTTGACGTAGCCAACCCCGCAGAGGTGAAGGATACACTCGGGCCGCTTCTTGACCTGGAATCTCCCTTCGTGCTGGTAAACAATGCAGGTTTTGCCAAGGACACCTTGATGGTCTGGATGGGGGAAAGCGAATGGAAGGACGTACTCTCCGTCCACCTTGACGGTTTCTTTCTGGTCACAAAGATGCTTTTGGTCGGCATGCTCAAGAGAAGGGGGGGAAGAATCGTTAACATCGCCTCCACATCCGGACAGAGCGGCATGCCGGGCCAGGTAAACTACTCTGCAGCGAAGGCAGGACTGATAGGCGCAACCAAGGCCCTTGCCGCCGAGAGCGCCAAGCGGAAGGTACTGGTGAACGCAGTATCGCCGGGATTTATCGAGACTGAGATGATTGACGGCCTCCCGATAGAGCGAATTCTGCCGATGATACCAATGGAACGCGTCGGAAAGCCGGAGGAGGTCGCTGAAGTTGTCGCGTTTCTTTGCTCGGATAAGGCGTCCTACATCACCGGGCAGGTCATCGCGGTGAACGGCGGCGCCTATATGTAGCAGACTGACACGAGGTGTTCGAACCGTCCTCCAAGCAACATTTAATATCAATCGTTACACCCTGTTTATCTAGCGAGGCACTGTGCATAGAGTTGCAATTACCGGAATAGGCATCGTTTCCTGCCTCGGCAATACCATTGAGGCCGTTGGACAGGCATTAAGGGCGGGGCGTTCGGGAATAATCCTCGACGAAGAGCGCCGCAAGCTCGGTTTCAGAAGCCCGCTAACCGGAGCTATCCGCGACTTTGATCCACGTGCGCTACTGTCCAAAAAACAGTGTAAAACCATGCCGGACTTCGCCGTACAGGCCCACACGGCTGCAGTCAATGCGCTCACGATGTCGGGGCTCGGTGAGGATGATGTGCAAAACGCCGAGACTGGGCTTATTTTCGGCTGTGACTCCAGCTGCATCGCGGCGATTGAGCAGGTAGACCTGCTCAGAGAGCGCGGCGAGACCAAGCTGATCGGCAGCGGCCACGTTTTTCGCTCCATGACCTCCTGCATCACGATGAACCTGAATACCCTTTTCAAGACCGGCGGCGCCTGCTGGACCATAAGCTCCGCCTGCTCCAGTGGCGGCCATGCAGTCGGCCAGGCCGCAGACCTGATCGCCTTCGGACGACAGGAGAGGGTAATCTGCGGGGGCGCCCAGGAGATAAACTGGCAATCGATGTGCAGTTTTGATGCCCTTGGAGCCTTCTCGACACGCCTCGATGACCCAGAGCGCGCATCGCGCCCCTTCGATGCCGGCCGCGACGGCCTGGTTCCGAGCGGCGGTGCAGCAGCCATCGTCCTGGAACGCTACGACCTGGCCCAGGCGCGGGGTGCCGTCATCCTTGGCGAGATCGGCGGGTATGCCTTCTCTTCCGACGGCAATCACATTTCGGTACCGAGCCAGGACGGGTTGCAGCGGGCCATGCGCAAGGCTATTTCGCTAGCCGGGATCAAGGAGTGCGATATCGATTACATCTGTGCGCATGCCACCTCGACCCCCGCCGGGGACGCTGCCGAGGCGCGCAACATTTCGGCCGTATTCGGGCCGAGGACCCCGCCGGTTTCCTCCATCAAATCAATGACCGGCCACGAACTCTGGATGTCCGGGGCCTCGCAGGTAGTCTATTCTACCATTATGGCCAGACAAGGCTTCATCGCGCCGAACATCAACTTCACAGAACCCGACGAGTTCTCTGCATGCCTGAATATTGCTGCAGACCGCATTGACCGTTCACCTGAGCATGTACTTTGCAACTCAGCTGGCTTTGGCGGAACCAACTCCTGCCTGGTGCTGAAATTTACTGAATGAGGTATGATTTCGTAGTCATAGGTGCTGGGGTCTCCGGCATCACTTCAGCCATAACCCTTGCCCAAAACGGCTACCACGTGGCACTTGTAGAAAAAGCAGACCGCATTGCCCCGCTTTTACGAGGTTTCTCGCGCCAGGGGGTGCATTTTGATACCGGTTTCCATTACACGGGTGGGCTTGGCGCAGGAGAACCCCTGGACATATTTTTCCGTTATCTCGGCCTTTCCGAACATTTAACCAGCTTTTCCTTCGACGAGGATGGCTTCGACATTTTCAACTGCGAGAATCCAGGCTTCGAGTTCAAGATACCGACCGGTTACGCCAAGCTCCAGGAGAGGTTAGGCGAGGCGTTTCCTGACGAGCGCGCGGCGATTGGAAGCTATCTTTCACAGGTTAGAGCCACTTGTAACGCCCTTCCTTACCTGAACCTTGACATGGAGATCGACCAGAACTCAGCACTGCAGAGGGTTCTCGGGCCGACAGTACGGGAAAAACTGGATTCCCTGACGGAAAATGTACTGCTAAAAAGCTTGCTTTCCACGCATTGCCTTTTGTATGGTGTTTCATGCGACGAGGTTTCGTTTGCCCAGCACGCGTCAATCGTCGGTAACTACTACGAATCGGTGCGCGGCATACGCGGTGGCGGTTTGAGTCTTGCACAGGCCTGCGATACCAGGCTTTCGAAACTTGGTGTAGATGTATTTTGTTCTAGCGAAGTGGCCGGAATCACGGTCGCACCCGGAGGGGCTCTTTCCGGGGTGCGGTTTGCCTCTGGCGGTTCACTCGCCTGTAATGCAGTGATCGCAACTGTTCACCCCCGGATTCTCCTGGAACTGGCACCAGAGGGAACCTTCCGCCCTGCCTACCGCAAGCGCCTCGGAGCCCTCGAAGAAACAGTTTCAGCGTTCATGTGCTACGCTGTATCAAACAGACCGATCCCATCACTTGCCGGGGCCAACAGATTTCTGCTTCCGGATGCCGGTTGCCTCTCCGATCTCGGCAGAAGACCTATCGGGGATGCCCCGCTCTACCTGAGCGCCGCCTACAGGAAGGATGAGATAGAACCGCACGGATTCATCGGGATCTGCCCCACCCTCTTTACCGAAACGACTTCCTGGGAGTCTTCCCGCTTCGGGAAGCGCCCAGAGGAGTACCGGCGGTACAAGGGGCAGTGCCTGGAGCGGATGCAGATCCAGATCGAACGGGCGCATCCGGATCTCGCCGGGAACATACAGTACATGGAGGGTTCAACCCCGCTTACCATCAGAGACTTCTGCAACACTCCGCTGGGCGGGCTGTACGGGGTCAAACACATGGTCGGCCAGTACAACCCTCATCCAACAACGAGAATACCGGGGCTGTTTCTGGCAGGTCAGGCGGTGGTTTCCCCCGGAGTCATGGGGGCTGTGCTCTCCGGGTTACTCGCCTGCGGCACCATCCTCGGGCACGACATTATGAGAAAGGAACTGAAGGCATGCTGCTGAAAAGAGTCGTCATAACGGGTATAGGGGTCGTATCCCCATTTGGCCGCGGAATCGAAAACATGATGAACTCGCTCCTCGCGGGCAAAAGCGGCGTAGTTCAGGTCCCCGGTCTATCTGAAATAACAGGGATGAGGACCCGGGTTGCAGCCCTTGCAACAGGGGTCGACCCGATGGAAATTCCGAGAAAATTCCGTCGTTCCATGTCAAGCATGTCTATCTTTGCCACCCTTGCCAGTCTGGATGCCGCCGCGATGGCGGGGCTCACCGAGGCGCATCTTAGTAACGGGCGGCTTGGGGTCTCGATAGGCTCGACGATCGGCAGTCCGCAGACCATGCAGGATTTTTTCCGGGATTTCGGCATTGACAACAGCCTTGAGCGTATGAAATCAACGCTTTTTTTCCATATTATGAACCACAGCTGTGCTTCGAACGTAGCCCAGATGCTTGGCGTAACCGGGAGAATCCTGGCACCGTCTGCCGCCTGCTCTACAAGTTGCCACGCGGTCGGCTACGCAGCCGAGATGATCGGCATGGGTAAGCAGGACTTCATGCTCTGCGGTGGTGCGGACGAGTTTCACCCTCTCACCTCCGGGACTTTCGACATCATGAACGCCGCCTCAACCGCGTTCAACGATTCCCCGACCAGCACCCCGCGCCCATTTGATTTGGACCGCGACGGCATAGTTTGCGGTGAAGGGAGTGGTGTGCTGCTTCTCGAATCGCTGGAGTCGGCTATTGGACGTAACGCTACCATCCTCGCAGAAATACTTGGTTTCGCCACCAACTCTGACCCGGGAAGCATCGCCAACCCGAACTCGTCTTGCATAGCGAACTGTATGCGCCTGGCGCTCGACGCAGAGGTCAAACCGGAACAGATCGACTATGTTAACGCCCACGCTACGGCTACCGAGCAGGGCGACATCGCCGAGTGCGAAGCAATTTCGAGCATCTTCGGTAACACGACCCCCGTCAGCAGTCTTAAGGGGCACCTGGGACACGCGATGGCTGCCAGCGGCACCCTGGAACTGGCCGCCTGCATCGAGATGCTCCGTCATGGGCTTTTGATACCGACTCTCAACCTGGAACACGTCGATCCGCTCTGCGCAAATGTGCAGCACTTGCATGGAGTGACAAAACGCCCGGTTACTACGGTGATTAAAAACAACTTCGCCTTGGGTGGCGTAAATTCATCCATAATTCTAAGGAGATATACTTAAATGACTGATCAGGAAATAATAGAGCAGATCAACAGTTCGCTTGCCGAGGAGTTTGAGTACGCCTTGGGCGATATGACACCCGACACAACCCTGTTTGAAGAGATGGGATTGGACAGCCTTGATGTCGTGGACCTGGTCATCGTTCTGGAGTCTGCTTTCGGCATGAAAATTCGCGAGGAGGAGGCGATCCGCAAGATCCGCACTCTCGGCGACATCCACACCTTTGTAATCGACAAAAAACGTCAGATGGAGAGCGCATAGTTCGTGGCAACCAGTTCGCGCAGTAATCGGCACCGGGTTGGCGCCGGAAAACGGAATCGGATACAAGCAATACTGCTGAACCTGATGTTCTACCCTTTGATGGCCCTATGGATTGTCGCTGGAATTCTGGCATCTCCTTTCTGTCTCGTTATCTGGAAGGTCGTAACCGGATGGGATATCGGCCGGATCGTCAGGCATTTGATCAACATCCACGGCTACGGCCTGGTCGTCATGGTCTCCCCTTTCGTACGTTTCCGGGGGGAAGGGTTTGCCGGCATCAAGCGTCCCTGCATCATGGTCGTCAATCACCTCTCGTTTTTTGACAGCTATTTCATCTCGACGCTCCCCTTCCATGACATAATTTTTGCCGTCGGAGCGTGGCCGTTCAAGATGTACTGGTATACCATGTTCATGCGGCTTGCACGCTATCTGGACGTGGAAACAAACGACTGGAACGAGGTCATGCAGACCTGCACAGAGGCCTTTGACAAACAGGGGACCGTACTTTTTTTTCCGGAAGGTCACAGGAGCAGGAACGGGAAGCTGCAGCCCTTTTACTCCGGCGCTTTCCGCCTCGCACAGGAGACCGGTGTGCCGATAGTACCGCTCTGCATAACCGGTACCGACATCATGCTTCCCCCCGGGCGCTCATTTCTGCACCCCGCCAAAGTCAGGCTCACGGTTCTCGATCCGGTGGACCCCAAAGATTATCCCGGAAAAAGAGGACTTGCCGAGTTGCGCAGGGAGGTGCGGAAACGCATGGCAGGTAAACTCGAAGAGATGCAGGGTAATCAATGAGCGGAGACAGTCTCATAAGCTGCCGATTCGACAGTCGCAGGGGAGCCGAACTTTCCCGTGCCCCGCTGTCGGATATTGCCGCCCGGCAGAATGACCTCCTGAAGCGGCACATCGATTACCTCGCCGGCCATTCGCCTTTTTACCGCAGTATGTTCGCTGACCTCGACGTACGGCCAGAGGATATCTCATGCCAGGCCGATCTGGCGAAACTCCCCTTTACCTGCAAGGATGATCTTGAGAACCGTTACGACGAATTTCTCGCCGTGGAACAGGAAGAGATAGTAGATATCTGCCTCACCTCCGGGACCACCGGAAAATCGGTTGCCATGCAGCAGAGTTCCGGTGATCTGGAACGACTTGCCTACAACGAGGAGCTTTCTTTCCGCGCCGCCGGCTTCAGCAGTGCAGACCGGGTGCTGGTCGCGGTTGCCTCCGACAGGTGTTTCATGGCCGGGCTGGCATATTTCCTCGGACTTACCCGTATCAAGTCCACAGTTTTACGGGGTGGTTCCGGCAATGCTTCACTCACGGCTGAATTGATCAGAAACTTCCGCCCCTCGGCGCTCGTCGGTGTCCCCTCGCTGCTGTTGAACGTCGGGAAGAGGTTGCAGCGTGAAGGGATCGAACCGGCAAGGCAGGGCATCAAAAGGATCGTCTGCATCGGCGAACCGGTGCGGAACCGGGACTTTACACTGTCCCTTCTGGGAGTGGGGCTTGAGGAACTTTGGCACTGCCGGGTTTTCGGAACCTACGCAAGCACCGAGATGGCGACATCATTCACCGACTGCGCCTCAGGCGCTGGAGGGCACCTGCTTCCGGAGTTGATGATTATTGAGATTGTTGATGAAAACGGGGCACCGGTTCCCCATGGCACCTTCGGCGAGGTCGTGGCGACTCCGCTCGGCGTCACCGGGATGCCGCTGTTGCGCTTCAAAACCGGTGATATCGCAACCCTCCACGCAGACCCTTGCTCCTGCGGCAGAAATACGCACCGCCTGGGACCCGTGATCGGCAGAAAGTCACAGATGCTCAAATGCCTCGGCACCACCGTATATCCCCCGGCAATCTTTACCGTACTGCAAGGAATGCACGGGGTGTGCGGCTACTACATCGAGGTTGAGAGCGAATTTGCCCTCTCGGACCGGATCCGGGTCGTCGTCGGTTCGAGCGACTCTTCGCTCTCTTCTTCCTTTGTGGCTGAACGGATCGCAGCCTCGATCCGCGTCAAACCGGAGGTAGTGATCGTCCCCCCGGAGGAGATTCTGAAAGTTACTATCCGTGACGACAAGCGCAAACCGGTTATCTTTTTCGACAAGCGCAGCCTGTGAAGGACGCTTGCTTCAAGCGGGCAGTTGCCCACAGCAACAGACTCTACATTTAAAAAGGGAATTCATCATGTCAGAACGTTCCACCATCGTATTGAACGGCAGTGATCTCACTGTAGAAGATATCGTCGCCATCGGAGTAGGAGACAAACAGGTCGCTCTTGACCCGGCCGCCCTGCTGCGCTGCCGTGCCAGCAGGACCTTCCTTGAGGAGGAGGTTGCCGCCCGGCGCATCGTCTACGGGGTGAACACGTCGTACGGTCCGATGTGCAACAAGATCATAAATGATGCCGAGATCGAGGCGCTCCAGGTGAACCTTATCCGCAGCCACGCCGCCGGACTCGGGGACCCGCTCCCCTCGTACGTCGCCATCGCCATCATGGCCATACGCCTGAACACTCTGGTCAAGGGGTACAGCGGAGTACGCATCGAACTGCTGGAGTTCATGAAGGATATGGTTAACCGCGGCATCGCTCCATATATTCCGGAATGTGGAAGCGTCGGGGCCTCTGGCGATCTGATCCACCTGGCGCACCTTTCTCTTACCATTATCGGTGAGGGAAAATCCTACTACAAGGATGAGCTTCACAATACGGCGGCACTCTTCTCAAAGCTCGCCATCGTTCCGATGGTGCTGAGTTTCAAGGAGGGTATAGCCCTTATGAACGGCACAAGTGCCATGACCGCACTGGCGGCTTTCGCCCTGTTCGGCGCCAAAAAACTGCTCCGGATCAGCTGCGTAACCGGTGCCTTCGCCCTGGAAATTTTCGGCGGCATCGACGATGCTTTCGATGAAGACCTCCACCTGGTCAAGCCGCATCCGGGCCAGCTCAAGGTAGCCGAAACCATCCGGAATCTCTACGCGGGTTCGGGTAACATCACCCTCAGAAAGGACATGCACGAGCTGATCCGCGGGCACGAGACCGAGGGACCGGTGTACGAGACGAGCATCAACGTGCAGGATGTCTATTCCATTCGCTGCACCCCCCAGATTCTCGCCCCGGTGCTTGAGGCGATCGAAGCCGCGACCAAGGTGGTTGAGACCGAGGCGAACTCGTCCAACGACAACCCGATTATCATCCCGGAGAAGAAGAAGATCATCCACGGTGGCAATTTTCACGGCCAGAGCATCGGCTTCGCCATGGACTCTCTCTGCATGGCTATGGCAACGCTCTGCACACTCTCGGAGCGGAGAATCAACAAATTCCTCGACAAGAACCTGAACGAAGGACTCCCCGAATTCCTGATCCCCGGCACGCTCGGACTGACCATGGGGTTTATGGGAGCACAGTACCTGGCGACCTCAACAACCGCGGAAAACCGCCAGCTTGCCAACCCGGTTTCCACGAACTCCATCTCCTGCAACGCCTCGAACCAGGACGTGGTCAGCATGGGAACGGTAGCAGCCCGCAAAGCCTTCAAGTCGGTCAGCAACGCAAAACATGTCGTGACGCTTGAGATTTTCACCGACCTCCAGGCGCTCTCCTTCCGGAACGCCGACCAGCTCGGCACCGCGACCGGACGGATCTATCAGATCCTGAACAAGGAATTTAAAGTCTACGACAACAAGCGGGTGTTTCACGATGATCTTGTAAAATTCAGAAAGCTCCTGTTCTCCAGCCAGATTTTCGATGACCTGCAGGTCTACTGGCGCCAGACGCCGGAGCCGGTACAGTTTTTTGACACTCGTGCTTAATATAAACATCACAGGAAAACCTGCATGAAGAAAGACCTGACATTACCGATCCCTGCTGAAGCATTCATCCCCCATCGTCAGCCGATGCGGCTGGTGGAGACACTTATTTCATTTGGTGATGCCAGCGGTGTGGTTGAAGCGTGTCTTTCCGCCGACTGCATCCTGGTCGGGACGGATGGCGTTCTGGACGAGGCGGCGTTCGTAGAACTTCTGGCGCAGGGTTACGCCGTCATCAAGGGTTATGATGACACGCTGCATGGCAAGGATATTTCGAAAGGGTACCTGGTTGGCGTCCGGAAAATGCGGGTTACCGGTAGGGCTTATGCGGAGGACCAGCTTTTGATCCACGTCAGGACTGTCGGAAGTTTTGAGGGATTCGCCGTTGCCGAGGGGGAGATCATGCGCGGCGCGGAAACTGTTGCAAGCGGCTCCCTCAAGCTCTGGATTGTCGGAGCGGGGAGTGCAGCGTGACCAAAGTGCTGCTCCTGATCACCTTTTTACTGTTTGCTGCTGCGACCGCCACCGCAGGTGAAGCCCCGAACCATGGCGATTCCTCAGCAATCCTCAGTTCTCTGGAGCGGACCGCCGGCGCCGTCAGGACTCTGTCAAGCGACTTTGTCCAGGAAAAGCACTTGAGCATGTTCAAGACCGTCCTTACCTCCAAGGGGCGCTTCTACTTCAGCAAACCCGATCAGTTACGCTGGGAACTGACTACGCCGGTAGCCTCCGGATTCGTCCTGAAGGGGGACAAAGGGCGGCGCTGGCATGAACGGACCGGTCGCACTGAAAACTTTCAGATCAGTCAGGAACCGGTCATGAAACTTGTTTCCGAACAGCTCTTTGCCTGGGCCAAGGCAGATTTTCCGTGGCTCAAAAAGGAATACCGGATCACGGTCCTCGCGGAGTCTCCGGTGGCTCTCCGGCTGGAGCCCCGTTCTGCGGCTACCGCCGGGTTCCTGCACCATCTGCTGATCAATTTCAGCGCCGACGGCAGGTATGTGCGCAGTGTTGAGCTGCATGAGAAGGACGGCGACTACACCCGGATCAGATTCGTCAACGCAGCGGTGAACAAGCCGCTGCAAGCGGACCTTTTCTAGATGCCGGTACCGTCCTTCACGCTATTCGAGCGACTGTACCGCTTTTTATCCAGCCGCCGTAAACTACTCTTCTCAGCAACCCTGCTGGTTGTCGCACTGAGTGCCCTCGCCTCTTCAAAGTTGAAAATTCAGGAAGACATCGTCGCGATGCTCCCCGACGACAGCTCTTCTGTAGCCAAAGATTTTCGCCTGTTGCAGCTGGCTCCATTCACACGAAAACTGGTAATCACTTTAAAGGGTGGCGCCGCTACGGATCCAACAGCGCTGACGGCGGCCGCCGACCGACTGGCGCTTGGGCTCAATAACGAAGGGGTCGGCAATGTTATGACCGGGCCGACAAATCTCTCAGGCGGCTTCTTCGGCTGGCTCGGAGCAATGCTTCCGAGCCTTGCCACAGCCGAGGATCTGGTCCGCCTCACCGCCGCCACTACCCCCGCCGAAGTGCAAAGCCGCCTTCAGGGGAGCTACGAAAAGCTCCTTTCTCCAGAGGGGTGGGCACTCAAAGGGAGTATCCAGAGCGATCCGCTTTCTTTCTCCACACTCGCCCTGGAGAAGATGCGCTTTCTGAACATGGTCCCGAAGATGCGCCTGGTCCAGAACCATTTCGTGTCCGCTGACGGCAGAAGTGCACTGTTGGTAGTTGACTCTGAAGTTTCCATGACCGACTCTGCCGGTTCACGGGACCTGCTTGGCCGGATCGACAGGGCGGTGACCGCACACGTCCCGGCCGGCATGACCGCAACAGTCGTTTCCGGACACCGCTACACGCTGGTAAATGCTGACACCATCAAACAAGACCTCTATATCGTGCTGACGATTAACGTGATTGCGGTTCTTGCGATCTACCTGGTCTTCCTGAGAAGCCTGAGCGCGATTTTCGTATTCCTGGTTCCCGCCTCGATCCTGGTGATTGCCTCCGGGGTTATCGGCCTCTGGGACGCCAACGTCTTTGCTGTTACGCTCGGCTTCGGCGGGGTGCTGCTCGGCATCGCCGACGAGTACGCCATGCTGATCTATTTTTCCTGCCGACAGGGGGGCAAAGATCTGGCCGTCATCACCGGTGAAGTGGCAAGGCCGGTGCTGTTCGGCGCTGCCGCGACGCTCATCTCTTTCGGTGTCATGCTAATGTCGAGCCTTCCGGGTCAGCGGCAGCTCGCAATCTACAGCATGACCGGGATCGTGGCGGCACTTCTGATCTCGCTTCTGGTGCTGCCTCACCTGATCAAGCCTGCGGTGGCGGCAAGTCTCCCGCTCAGAAACATTAACATCGGCTGGCGGATGCCGCGCCGGGCTGTGATCGGTATCTGGCTGGCCATCCTTGCTCTCTGTGCCTGGCAGGCGACCAAAATCCGCTTCAATGGTGACCTGCGCTCAGTCAGCATGGTTACTCCGGAACTGCGCCAGGCAGAAGAAGAACTGGCCAAAACCTGGGGGGACATGCGGGACAAGGCGCTGCTTTTTGCCGAAGCCAAGGATCTGGAAGGCGCATTGGCGCTGAACGACCGGCTCTTCGCGCGGCTCTCCGGACGCATTCCTGCCGGAGAGCTGGTAAGTCTTGCGCCGCTATTACCAAGCGCCGAGCGACAACGGGCAAACCGCGAACGATGGACCTCCTTCTGGCAGAATGGCCGCGCCGAGCAACTGGGACAGGATCTGGCAAAATACGGTGGAGCCTTCGGCTTCTCTAAACTCGCCTTTGCACCGCTTCTTGGATCTCTCAGCGCCGCGCCACCGGCCGCGACTATTGAAGGCCTGCGGGAGGCCGGCATGGGTGAACTGGTCGATTCGCTGATCATCCGCGCCCCCGGAATGGTACGGGTGTTGACCCTGGTGCCGGATACACCACAGGTGGTGGCTGCCCTCTCGGATGATCTCAAGACACTGCCGGGTGTGCGTCTCGTATCGCAGAGCCATTTCGGCGACAGTGTGGGACGGGCCATCATTCATGATTTCACCCGCTATATGGCTCTTACCTCAGCCCTGGTATTCGCCCTGCTGGTTATCGTGTTTCGCACTCCGTCCCGCATCATGCTGGTACTGGTGCCGGTTGTGACCGGGCTCGTCTGCATGCTGGGCATCATGGGAATGCTCGGTCTCGAATTCAATATTTTCAACATCGCAGCGACCATCCTGATTATCGGGCTCTGCGTCGATTACGGGATTTTCATGGTTTGCAGACTCACCGAAGGCTCCAACCATGCCGCAAACAAAGCGGTGCTGGTCTCGGGGCTCACGACGCTTGCAGGGCTTGGCGCTCTTGCCCTGGCGCGCCACCCCTCAATGCACTCCATAGGCATCACGGTACTCATAGGCATCGGCACAGGAATCCCGGCAGCGCTTCTGGTGATACCGGCCATCTGCAACAGGGATCAGCCATGATCCGCGTGAACCGGTTCTTGTTCGGTGCGCTCCTGCTGTTGGTGAGCGCCTGCGCCACGGTCCCGTTCGAGTCCACAGAACTCGTCCCGACCGTTCCCCGGACTGCCGCTTCGCTTGCCGAAGGTTTATGGAGCGCCGGTACCGGAAGCATCTTGATCCGCCAATCAGCCCTTTTTGAATTCGAAAGGATGCGGGTTCCGATCACCGGGGTTATGAAGCTCGACCGCAGCACCAAAGTCGCCCGACTGGTCGGGATGAACGATATGGGAGTGAAACTGTACGATATTTCAGTCGATGCCGCATCGAGCCAGGCGCACTTCATCATCCCGGACCTCGCCCGCTATCCCGGCTTTGCCGAAGCGGTGGCCGTTTCGGTACGGAGAATCTTTCTCACCACGTTGCCTGAGCCGGGGGACGCTCTTGAGCGCACCCCGACGTCTTACCAGCTCACACGGGCGGAGGGCACCGGAGGAACTGTTCGCTTTACCTTCGGAGGAGCCTATACCCAGCTGCTCGAAAAATCATTCCGGGGAGCGGCCGGGGCGTGGCGGGTCCGCTACTACCGGTATCAACGTCTGCAGGGGCACCTTTTTCCCGGCGGCATTGTGCTTGACGACGACCGGGCGGGCTACCGCCTGACTTTATGGATTGAAAGCGTGGAAAAAACCGATGAATAAGATCTTGCAGGGAATAGCAGCTGCGTCACAAGGTACCGTTACGTCAGACGAAGCTGGAACGCTGGAGGGACGCTACTGCTTCACAGAAAGCTTTGCCGGATTCGCCGGCCATTTTCCGGGACATCCGATTCTCCCCGCAATTGTGGAGATAATGGTCGTAGTCTCGCTGGTGGGAGAACATATGAGGTGCCGGCAGCGCCTTGTGGCGGTCGAAGACGCCAAGTTTCTCAACCCGGTGAGCCCTGATCAGGAACTTCTGGTCTGCTGCCGACCGCGGACCGTCAAGGGGAAACTGCTCTATGACGCCAAACTGACCGTAGGGGACACAACCACCGCGAGCATGCTGATCGAACTCGCCAGCAATGGAGAGACGCCATGAGCCGCGCCTATTTTCCGGTACAGGACGGGGCGCCGTCGCCGCTCAGCGTAATCGTTGAACGGCAGGTACGCTTCGAAGAGGTTGACCCGCTCAACATCGTCTGGCACGGACGCTATCCGAGCTTTTTCGAGGACGCCAGGGTGGCTTTCGGTGAAAAGTACGGCATCGGCTACCTTGACTGCTATGAACAGGGCATCCTCACTCCGATCAAGATGATGCACGTCGACTATTTCCGCCCCCTCCGTTTCCCGGAGGTCTTCAGTATCGAGGGAAAACTGCACTGGAGTGCGGCCGCGCGCCTCAACTTCGAGTTCATCATCAGAAACAAAGCGCAGGAAATTACCACTACCGGTTACACGGTGCAGATGCTGCTCGACACCGAACAGAACATCATGTTGATCCCGCCGCCGTTCGTGCGCGACTTCCTCGACCGCTGGCAGAAGGGGGATATCCAATGAGAGAGGCCTGCATCAGCTCTGCCCACACCGTGACCGGCCTCGGCCCGAATCTGGACAGCCTCTGGCATGGGTTAATGGCTGGTGGAAGCGCTATAAGGCCGCTTACCCGCTTCGCGACAGGCCGCTACCTGTCCGGTAACGCCTCCTGGATTGACGGGTTGAAGTCAACGGACGGCCGCTCCGGCATCTATCCGCTTCTGGAGCGCCTGCTGGACGGTTTCGGCCCTGTTCCCGCCGATGCGACCCTGATTACGGCGAGCACCAAGGGGTGCGTTGACGTCATGGAACGGCTCCAGGCCGGGCTTCCGGGCGATCCGGCCGAAGTCCCCATGGCGCAGTTGCTGAGCGGCATTGCCGCCAGGTTTAACCTCACCTCTCAAGGGATAAACATCAACGCGGCCTGCGCCTCCTCAACCATTGCCGTGGCGCGTGCCGCAGCCATGATTGCGTCCGGAAGAAGCGAGGCGGTGCTGGTGGTCTGCATGGATCTGGTAAGCGAGTTCGTTTTTTCCGGCTTCTCAGCGCTTCAGGCCCTGTCGCCCGGAGCCTGTCGCCCCTTCGACCGGAACCGCAACGGTCTTACACTCGGCGAGGGTGGAGCGGCACTGCTCCTGATGAGCCGCGAGCGGGCGCTCCGCGAGGGACGCCCGGTACTCGGCGTCGTTGCCGGATGGGGAGCGGCCAACGATGCCACTCACATCACCGCACCTGCCCGCGACGGCTGCGGCCTGATCCAATCGGTGCGTCAAGCGCTGGAACGGGCTGCCATCGGCCCGCAGCAGATTGCAGCGATCAGTGCTCACGGCACCGCAACCATATATAATGACCAGATGGAACTTACCGCATTCCGCACACTCTTCGGGGAGCGCCACATCCCGATGAACTCGATCAAAGGTTCAATCGGCCACACCCTGGGCGCAGCAGGCGGGATCGAGGCGGCTCTTGGCCTCAAATGCCTTAAAGAGAGTCAGCTTCCCCCCACCGTAGGCATGCTGGAGCCGGAGGAAGCCGGCGAGGGGTTCCTGAGCCGTTCCGTGCAGCAGATCAACGGCGACTATCTGTTGAGCACCAATTCAGGTTTCGGCGGCGTCAATGCCGCCCTGATACTGCGCCGGGAGGAGATCTGATGGACGTGTATCTTACCGGCATCGGCTGGGTCACCGGCGCGGGCTTCGGCTGGGGAAGACGGGGAAACGATTACTCCTTTCCGGACCTGCCGCTTCCTGTGCTGACGCGCAAGGATGTTTTTCCTGAGCCGAATCAGCGTTTCGGCCGCATGTCAAACTATGCAAAACTGGGGCTTGCCGGCATCGCCTTTGCCCTGCGCGATGCCGGGGTGGAGACCTGGGACACAAAGCGACCGTTCGGAGTGATCGCTTCCACCCGGATGGGGTGTCTCGCCACCGACCTTGAGTACCACCAGACCGTTCTTTTGAATGGCGGCGGCCTTGCCAGCCCGAACCTGTTTGCCTACACTCTCGCCAACTGTTTTCTGGGCGATGCGGCCATTCAGTTCGGACTCACCGGATCCCTGCTCGCCATCAATGAAACCGGAGAAGACGGCCTCGGCGCCATTCGCATGGCCATGGAAGAACTCGCCATGGGTGAAGCGGACACCATACTGGCCGGGATCTGCGATCTGCCGGTTCCGGACGCATTCAGCGACTGTGTAACGCTGAAGCCGGGTGCGGTTTTCCTGGTTATGACCGCGACGCAACCTGTTGCACCAACCGGTTACGGGACAGTATCTCTTGGCGATGACGGCGGACTCCTGTACAACAAAGTACATGCCGGCAGCCTGGCTGCACTGATCCAGACCGCTCTGGGACAGTGCAACAGTTAAACAATGCAGGTTGGGCAAAGCAAAGCGTGCCCAACCAAGCGATAATAGTTACGTTGGGCACGGCATGAGGCCGTTTTTGCCCAACCTACGCTACACGACTAAGCACAGGATAATCCAAAGAACCAAGGAAACCACGACCATGAACATGATCCTGATCTACCCCAGCTGGCCCAAACTCGATCGTCAGACGGAATTCCACCTTCCTCCCCACGGCCCGGCTGTATTCGCCGCCTGCATCCCGCCGGAAGTAGAACTAACCTTCATCGACGAAAATCTGGAGCGGATCGACTTCGATGCCGCCTACGATCTGGTTGGCATCTCGGTCATGCTCACCTGCCAGCTCCCCAGGGGGTTCGAAATCGCGGCCGAATTCCGTAAACGCGGCATAAAGGTCATCTTCGGCGGCATTGCGACCATGCTGCATGCCGAGGAAGTTGCCGAACACGCCGACGCCGTTTTTCTCGGCGAGGCGGAAGGGCGCTTTGCCGCCATGCTGGATGACTTCAGGGGCGGGGGGATGAAAAAGGTCTACAACTATATGGACCAGCCGCCGGATGCCAACCTTATCGGCACCGCCCGCCGGGAGATTCTGAACCGCGAACTTTACAACTATCGTGGCGTGCAGATGCTCGACCTGGTGCATGCATCCCGTGGCTGCAAGTTTGACTGTTTCCCCTGTTGCACCGGCTTCCTTGGCGGCAAGAGCTTTCGTCCCCGCCCGATCGACAAGGTGATCGAGGAGATGGAAGCGATCAAGAACAACCGCATGTTCGTAGTAGACAACTCGCTGGCCCAGGATCGCGATTGGCTGATCGATCTGTTCACCGCCATGGCGCCGCTGAAGAAGAAGTGGGTCTCCCACCCGATCATGGACGATGACAAGATCCTGAAACTTGCCGCCGATGCCGGTGCCTGGTATGTCTACCAGGCGGTCTTCGATACTTCCGATGTCATCCGCGACCGCATCAAACGGCTGAAGGATCATGGTATCGGCGTGGAGGGAACCATTCTGCTCGGAACCGACGAGCAGGACGAGGATTACATCAAGCGCCTGGTCGATTTCCTGCTGGAGGTCGAACTGGACGTGGCGGAATTCACTATCATGACGCCATTTCCGCACTCTCCCTGCCGTACCCAGCTGGCAAACGAGGGACGATTGCTGAGCAGCAACTGGAAAGACTACTCCGCCGACAAGGTGGTGTTTCAGCCCAAGTTGATGACTCCGGAAAAGCTCCAGGAGATGTACTACTACGCCTGGGACACTTTTTATGCCGGGGGGGGGCACCAGCTCAAGATGGGGAACCTCTTCAAGAAAGTTATTCAGCGGGAGATGGAGGACGACACCTACTACCGCTACAATCCGCGGCGGAAGCGTACCTTTAACAAGGGGTCGAACAAGGCATGAAACGGATTCTGCTGATCTCCTCGAATATAACTACTGAGCCGTACCCGGTCTATCCGCTGGGACTCGCGGTCATAGCGGCTGCGCTTGCAAACGCCGGGCACGAGGTGGAGCAGTTTGATTTCCTGGTTTCCGGAGAGGCGGAAGAGCTGTTAGCCGTACGAATTGCCGCCTTCGCCCCCGACTATGTCTGCGTTTCCATCAGGAATCTGGACAACTGCGACTCCCTGAGCGTCACCAGCTATCCGGAGAATGCCAGACGGATAGTGGCGGTGGTACGGGGAGGGTCCACTGCTCCGGTCATCGTTGGCGGCCCTGCATTCTCCATTATGCCGGAGGAACTATTGGCCTTCACCGGCGCCGATTACGGTATTATCGGCGAAGGCGAACGCCTGGTCTGCGACCTGATTCGCGACCTATCAGGCGGCAGCACTCTTCCCAGCCTGTTGCGCGGAGAAGGACTGCTTCATGGGGCGGAGATGGTATCGCCGCTCTACTCGGGGCAGATGATCAGCTTCTATCTGGAAAAAAGCGGCATGATCAACCTGCAGACCAAGCGCGGCTGTCCGCACGGCTGCATCTACTGCAGTTATCCCTCCCTGGAGGGAACGGCCTACCGGTGCCGGGATCCGAAAGCGGTCGTTGACGATCTGGAGCGGATCAAGACAGAGCACGGAGTGGAGAGTTTTTTCTTTACCGACTCGGTGTTCAACGACAGCGACGGTCATTACCTTGCCGTGGTTGAGGAGATCATCCGCCGCGACATTTCCCTGCGCTGGTGCTGCTACATGCGACCCGAGGGGGTGGGGAGACGCGAAATCGCCCTGATGAAGCGGGCCGGGCTCTATGCGGTCGAACTCGGCACCGATGCGGCGTGCGACACTACGCTACGCTCGCTCGGCAAGGGTTTTTCCTTTGCCGACGCCCTGGAGGCGAACAGGGCCTGCGTTGCCGAACGGCTACCGTGCGCACATTTCGTCATGTTCGGCGGACCGGGGGAAACCATGGCAACCGTCACCGAGGGGCTTGAAAACCTTGAAAAGCTTGAGCACACAGTGGTCTTTGCCTTCTCCGGAATTCGTATCCTCCCCGGCACCCCGCTGCTCGCACAAGCCGTCAGGGACGGTATACTGGCCGAGGGCGCTTCCTTGCGTGAGCCAGTCTACTACCTGTCGCCCGGCGTCGATGTGAAGGAAATGAATAATATGATCCTGGCGTCCTTCAAGAACAGGCGTGACCGGATCTTTCCCCCATCCGCAGGGCAGGAGAGGCTCTCGATCATGCACCGTTTCGGCTACCGCGGCCTGCTCTGGGATTCACTGATCAAGTTCCCAAAGCTCTGAACCGAACAAGCGGAAACCAAACAAAGCTTGTTTCACGCGACGCCGCAGCGACGCAACGTAAAACCAATACAAAAGTTTTGTTTACATGCCTTTCGTTACGTCGTTGCGTGAGTAATGCCTTTCTAAATAGCAAGATACAAACAAATAGGAATTTTGCCATGCTGAACGACAATAAAATCCTCCTCGTGCACCCGTTAGGCTACAAGGCCGACGCAGCAGGGCGCGATATCTCCCGCATCGCCAATATAATGCCCCCATTGGGACTGGCAAGTATGGCGTCCTACCTGGAACGGCAAGGCACCGGTGCTGATATTGTTGACTGCTACGCGCGCCCCGATTCCGACCGGGTGATTCGCGACTACCTGCTGGCGGAAAAGCCGGCCTTCATCGGCCTGAGCTGTACGACCTCCAGCTTCCACGACGGCATCAGGATTGCGGAGATGGCACGTCAGGCGGTACCCGGCATCAAAACCGTCTTCGGCGGCCCGCACGTTTCGGCGCTCAAGGAGCAGCTTTTTGCCAATTTCCCCGCCATGGACTATGCCGTGATCGGCGAAGGCGAAGAGACCATGGCGGAACTCGCCAGAAGCGGGAGGGACGACCCGGCGGCGGTCAAGGGAATCATCTATCGCAGAGGGACTGAAGTGAGCTTCACCGGCTACCGTGACAAGGGCCTTGAACTGGACGACCTCCCCTTTCCGGCATACGAGAAACTGGCCGGATTTCCCTCCTCATACATGCTCCCGATCTTCAACTACCCGAAGACGCCGAATACGAGCTGCATCTCCAGCCGCGGCTGTCCCTATGCGTGCAGCTACTGTGATCGCTCGGTGTTTCGCCGCAGCTTCCGCTACAACTCGGCTAATTATCTTTATGAACACCTGCGTTACCTGAGGGAGCGTTTCGGCATCCGGCACATCAATTTCTACGACGATCAGTTCACCTTTAACCGCCAGCGGGTGGAGGAGTTTACCGGGCTGATGATTGACCGTCCACTCGGCATGACCTTCAACTGCGCCGTCCGGGCCGAGCATATCGATCGCGAGTTGCTGACCCGCATGAAGAGCGCCGGCTGCTGGATGATGAGCCTCGGCATCGAGACGGGCGACGAAGAGCTCCTTGCCCAGCACCGCCAGAATGCCGATTTGAACCACCTGGCCGAGAAGATCAGAATGATCAAGGATGCCGGACTCCGCACCAAAGGGCTCCTCATGATGGGGCTGCCCGGTGAAACCGAAGCGAGTATCCGCCGGAGCATGAAGTACGTTTTCTCGCTGCCGATCGATGATTTCAACCTGGCCAAGTTCACCCCGTTTCCCGGTTCACCTATTTACGAGAATATTCACGACCTGGGAGAATTCGAGGAGGATTGGGTAAAAATGGACTGCATGAATTTCCTCTTCGTCACCAAGGGAATGACACGGGAACGGCTGGAGGTGTTGTTCAATGAATTCTACCGCACCCATTTCAAACGGCCCAAGGTGCTTTGGGGGTATGTCACCATGCTCTGGCGCTCGCCGGACAGCTGGCTTCGCTTCCTCAGCAACATTGCCAGCTTTATCAAGTTCACCCGCGGCACATCGCGCCATATGAAAAAAGATGCATAGTACAACGTAACATCTAAACCTAACCCCTCTAAATCTCCCCTTATCTAGTTTCTGTCCGACAAGGGCTTATTTGAAATCAGATGACATTTTTAGTCACGTTATTTAAAGCAACAAACTGTAAAACACAGCGGTGAACATAGCCAAAGCCATTATAATCGCGTCCAGAGCCATTTTAGAGCGTA
>JANYBN010000165.1 GCA_025360785.1 Geobacter sp. | reverse complement strand
GGCACTATCAAGAAGTTAGCCAGTGTTCACAAAGGATTAATTAACCATTCTACGTTATGTGACATTTCGAGAGGATACCCAGGCATTGTAAAAGATTCTCTTTATGATGCCGTTTGCTTGCTGGGTGAGTCATTGGCGCTTGCAAACGCCTATTGTGATTTATTTGATGCAGAGATTGAATGCTCACATACAAGAAAAGATGGCGGCGAATATGACATGCTAACCCGGCATCCATTCTGGAATAAAATAATTGTTGATGTTGTCAATACACTGAAACCTGCTCTAAAAAAATATGGAGTTGCCAAAGAGCAAGACAACTACTATAGCTTTGCCGCAAAACTGCTCCTGTCCGTGTATCCAGAGTATTGGGGACACCTAAACCATGACACAGTCACACAGCGAGTAAGAGAGAGGTACGAGGATGCAACCAAGTCGAAGTGAATCCTTGTAACCAGTAAAGCCGAAAAACGCTATTGCAACAGCACAATTAGAATGTCCTGTATTCCATCTGGCAACGGTGGTGATACAGGACATTTTTGTAATTGGAGGTTATGGCAATGGCAAAAGCAAAAAAACAAAAACAGAAGGAAATGACAGAGAAAGAGAAACATGAGATGCGAGCCAGACGGCAAGAGACGCACAAATCAAAACTTGCAGATGCAATGGCACGTCTTACCTCAAAGTTTCAGACTTTTGGTGACGACGCAATGCTGGACGAATATGAACTGTGTGCTTACCTCGGACGCTCCGTCCAGTGGGCACGATTGCATCGGATCAATAACGGCGAGGGTGGAGGCCCATTACTTCCGTATCGGAAGATCGGCGCTGCGGTGCGGTACAGGCTTGGGGATATTAAAAAAGCAGCGTATCATTGAAAGGATTGCAGAGATTATGACAAAGCCACGTACTGCAAACATACATCGCAAGCTGGCAGGAGATAAGGCTTTAGCTGCTGGGTTGAAAACTCAAGTTATTAGACAGCATGGAAAAGTGGATGATTGCTATGCATACCTCAATCACGACATTTGGGCTGATGCATGGGGAGAGCCGGAACCAGCAACATTTACACGTAAAGCATCTGCTCATCTGTTGCCACCGACCGAACCAGAAAACCCACTGGAAATGAAGTTCAGTCTTTTTCCTCATGTCAAAAACAGTGCAGCAACATCCGTCACCCTCGACAAAATGCAATTTTGTGAGCTGTTTTCTAAACATGATATCCGGATAAAAAAGGACGGGAAACTGTTTGCACCGGCAGCATTTGATAAAACAAGGTCAAACACCACCTTCATATCTGCAGACGCTATTTGTATCGATTATGACTATGGGCAACCGGGCATAGGGGCAGCGCTGGGACTGTTCACCGGAACTCTCGTCGTATATTACAGCACACACTCTCATTGTTGGAAAAGTAAGGAACAAAAGAAAAAAAATGATGACGGCACAATAACAGTCATCCCGGCAGATGCCACATACACTCCAGAGAACCCACACTTCCGATTAGTCATTCCATTGGAACGTACCGTCAACTCAGAAGAACATGATCGTCTGGTTAAGGCGGTTATAAGCATCATACCGCCTGAACAGTTGGAGTGCATAGACACCAGTTGTTTTGAAAAAGCGCGATCACATTATCTGCCATCTTGCATCCCCGAGCATGAACAGCACGCTTTCTCTGGCTTCCAGGACGGGGAACCTTTGAATGTAAAATATTTCCTGCGGCTGGCAAGCAAGCTGGAGGCGAATGAAACAGCGGGTGAGTTATGTAAACCAGTATCGGTAGAAATACCAGTGAATGTGAACGTGCCTCTGATGGAAATCGCAGAACCGGAACCGATAGTCTCACGTAACTATGAGTACGCAAGCAACGACGGCGGGGAAGTAATCGATCTAGTAAAATGGGCGGCGCAGAATTCTGACTTTGATCTTGTCAACGCCATTGGCCCACAGTATCGGCGCGGTTACCTGAAAAACGGTAAACTTCACATACAATGCCCATTCGAGAATCAACACACGGCCCACATAATAGACCGAGCAACCTTCGTCGCTAATGCCTCACCGCCTGAACATCCATCTTTCACGATTTACTGTTGCCATGAGCATTGCGCCGGTCGTGACCGCTTGGAGTTTATCCAGGCGATGCTTGAAAATGGATGGTTGTCGCTGGATCAGCTCCAGCCAACTGTTGCACTGGCATCCCTGAGTTTAAAACGGCCACCATATTCTAATTACCGTAGTCAGGAAATAGCGGCAGCGCTGGTCCAGCAACCACTTCAACCCATCGAGTTTCAGTATTTACTGCACTTGATGCATATCGCTTGGTCTGCATACGATGGAACTTTACCTGATGATGACTGGACGATTTCCCGCATTTTGGGAGTTTCGGAAGATCAGTGGTTGACAGTCAAAACAACTCTTATCCGCTCAGGCTGGCAGGTCGTAGAAAATGGGCGAATATTCAATCAGATCATTTTACGTGAATATCGTATTTCACAAAAAGAACTAATGCTTAAAACCTTAGGCGGCAGCAAAGGCGGTAGGGTGACACAACAGCAACGTAAAAAAGAACGTGAAGCATACCTTAAAGGATAGCTTCAAGCATGCCTTCAAAATTAATAGCACGCTACACTTCTGCTACACACGATTATTGAAGGAGTCCTTAAAGGATAGCTCACGAGGTATCCTAAAGCAGATTATAGATCTTAGAAAAGAATACTTCCGTAAAAAAATGGCAACGAATATCACGTAAAATGGATCTTGATATCAAACCAGTCAGTCATAATCTACGACTGACTACATATTATCTATCTAGTTTCTGTCCGACAAGGGCTTATTTGAAATCAGATGACATTTTTAGTCACGTTATTTAAAGCAACAAACTGTAAAACACAGCGGTGAACATAGCCAAAGCCATTATAATCGCGTCCAGAGCCATTTTAGAGCGTA
>JANYBN010000164.1 GCA_025360785.1 Geobacter sp. | reverse complement strand
AGCTTGTAGCCGTCGTCCAGATTAACGGCGATAATGCCGCCGCTCCGAACGTTGGAGTAATCAACCAGAGAGGTCTTTTTGACCACACCATTCTGGGTGGCCATGAAGAGGTAGGTGTTCTCGCTGAATTCCTTGACCGGCAGAATCGTGGTAATCATTTCACCGGCTGAGACATTAACCAGATTGACTACCGCCTTCCCTTTGGTGGTGCGGCTCCCCTCGGGAATTTCATAGACTTTTAGCCAGTACATCCGTCCGGCGTCAGTGAAGCAGAGCAGGTAATCCTTGGTCGAAGCGATGAAAAGTTGCTCGACGAAATCCTCCTCTTTGGTCTTCATGCCGGTCTTGCCTTTGCCGCCACGCCGCTGCGAGCGGTACAGGTCGACGGCGCTCCGCTTGATGTAGCCGGTGTGTGAGATGGTAACTACCATCTCTTCGTCTTCGATGGTGTCTTCACGCGAAATATCGGCGCTCTTGTCGGCGATCTCGGAGCGGCGTTTGTCGCCGAATCGTTCCCGGATCTCGGTCAATTCACCGACGATGATCTTGAGGATCTCGGTGTCGGACGCCAGAATTTCCCGCAAACGGGCAATCAGTTTCATAATCTCTTCGTACTCGGCGATGATCTTGTCACGCTCGAGTCCGGTCAGGCGCTGCAGGCGCATCTCAAGAATTGCCTGGGCCTGGATTTCAGAGAGCTGCACTTCGAGCTCATACCCTGCCGGACGGGGGAGGTTCAGTTTTGCCAGGTACGCTGGATCGGCAAATTTACCTTCCATCAGCCCAAGTTTTGCTTCGGGAGGAGTTTTGGATTCGCGGATCAGCTCAATGACTGCATCAAGCCAGTCCAGGGCGATTTTGAGACCTTCCAGGATATGGGCCCGGGCCAGCGCCTTCTTCAGCTCGAAGTTGGTACGGCGGGTTACAACCTCGCAGCGATGTTCTACGAAACAGTCCATCATTTCGCGCAGGGTCAGCACACGGGGACGATTGTGGACAATGGCCAGCATGATGATGCCGAAGGAGACCTGCAGCTGGGACTGCTTGTAGAGCTGGTTGAGCAGCACCTCGGCGTTTTCGTCCCGTTTGACCTCGATGACGATCCGCATCCCCTGGCGGTCGGACTCGTCGCGGATCTCGGTGATCCCTTCGACCTTCTTCTCCTTGACCAGCTCGGCGATCTTCTCAATCAGGCGGGCCTTGTTGACCTGGTATGGAAGCTCAGTGACAATAATCGCCTGACGCTCGGAACGTTTTGATGCCTCAACATGAGCCTTGGCGCGGATCTGGATGATACCGCGTCCGGTACTGTACGCGTCCCTGATACCCTGCCGCCCGTAGATGGTGGCGCCGGTCGGGAAGTCCGGACCGGGGATCATTTCCAATAGCTCCTCAAAACCGATCTCCGGATTCCGGATCACGGCGATGATGCCGTCAATTATCTCACCGATGTTGTGGGGTGGTATGTTGGTGGCCATGCCTACCGCAATACCGGTCGAACCGTTGATCAGCAGGTTGGGGAACTTGGACGGAAGCACCGTAGGCTCCAGCATCTCTTCGTTGTAGTTCGGAACCATGTTGACGGTCTCTTTGTCCAGATCAGTCAGCAGTTCGTGGGAAAGTTGACGCAAGCGGATTTCGGTATAACGCATGGCCGCCGGGCGGTCACCGTCCACCGAACCAAAGTTACCCTGGCCGTCTACCAGCATGTAACGCAGCGAGAAGTCCTGGGCCATACGCACGATGGTGTCGTACGCAGCTGTATCGCCGTGGGGGTGATACTTACCGATAACATCACCGACAACACGGGCCGATTTTTTGTACGGCTTGTTGTAGTCGTTGCTCATGTCGTACATGGCGTACAGGCAGCGCCGGTGAACCGGCTTGAGACCGTCGCGCACGTCCGGCAGCGCCCGGCCGATAATGACCGACATCGCGTAGTCCATGTAGGAACGCTTCATCTCATCTTCAATATTTACCGATATCTTGTTGACTGGGATTTCTGCTGGGATATGCATTGGTACCTCGTATCTGCTTTTCTCATCACAACGATGAGAATGGTATTGTAAAGTTAAGTTTAAATATCCAGGTTGACGACATTCAGCGCATTTTTCTCAATAAAATCGCGCCTTGGCTCAACCTGATCACCCATCAGGATCGTAAATATTTCGTCCGACTCGACGACATCCTCGATCTTGACCTGCAGCAACACCCGGTTTTCCGGGTTCATGGTGGTTTCCCAGAGCTGCTCCGGGTTCATCTCTCCCAGACCTTTATAGCGCTGGATTGCCAGCCCTTTTTTGGCATTTTCGAGGAAGAAACCAAGCAGGTCCTGGTGGTTGGTGGTCTCGAACAGCACCTTGCCCCCCTCCTGCTCGACGAAAGCCCGACCATCAGCCATGGTTTCCACAATCCGGCGGTGGTTGTCCACCAGGAGCTCATATTCGCGAGTCGAAAGCACCGACAGAGTTTGCTGGTCAATGATGGAGCGGATATTGCTAATACGGAAGGCGATCCGATGTTCCTCTACCTCATACTCTGAACCGTCAGCCAATGATTTCATCGCCTCCAGGTACGGCAGAACCTGAGCCAGTTCTTCAAGGCCGGACGGGACGTTACTACGGATGACAATTGAAAGTAGTTCGGGAGAAATCCCTTTCTTTACAACCTTATTGAAGATGGCACGGTTTTCAATGAACTGTTTGATAACCGGTATGATCTGCTTGCCGTTGTACGTCCGATCTCCCTTTTCGAGTCGCAGTGTCAGCTCTTCCGACCCTTCTTCCAGCAGGAATTCCTGCATGGCGTGTTCATCGCGCAGGTACTGCTCACGTTTGCCGCGCTTGACTTTATAGAGCGGCGGCTGGGCGATATAAAGGTGACCGCGTTCGATCAGCTCGCGCATGTTGCGGTAGAAGAACGTCAGCAGCAGGGTCAGGATATGTTGACCGTCGACGTCGGCGTCGGTCATGACGATGATGCGGTGATAGCGGAGCTTAGCAATATTGAAGTCGTCCTTGCCGATGCCGGTGCCGAGCGCAGTGATCAAGGTGCGGATTTCCTGCGAGGAGATCATCTTGTCGAACCGGGCTTTCTCGACGTTGAGAATCTTCCCTTTAAGCGGCAAAATCGCCATATTTTTCCGGTCACGTCCCTGTTTGGCCGAACCACCGGCCGAATCACCTTCGACCAGATATAATTCGCAAAGCGCCGGATCCTTTTCCTGACAGTCGGCCAGTTTACCCGGCAGACCGCCCATGTCCAGAGCACCTTTGCGGCGGGTCAGGTCACGGGCCTTGCGGGCAGCCTCACGGGCACGGGCTGCTTCAATCGACTTGTTGAGAATATCTTTGGCAATTTTGGGATTTTCTTCGAGATAAACCGCCAAGCGCTCATTGAGGAGCGATTCGACATAACCCTTGACTTCGGAATTGCCCAGCTTGGTCTTGGTCTGTCCTTCAAACTGCGGCTGTGGGATCTTGACCGAAATGACACAGGTCAGTCCCTCGCGCAGGTCGTCGCCAGAAACTGTGACCTTTTCGTTTTTGAGCAGGTTGTTAGCCGCTGCGTAGGAGTTCATGGTACGGGTCAGGGCCGCCTTGAAACCGGCCAGATGGGTCCCACCCTCATGGGTATTGATGTTGTTGGCAAAAGCAAATATTTTTTCGTCGTAGGAGTCGTTGTACTGCATGGAGACCTCCATCTCCACCCCTCCCTTTTCACCCTTAAAATACATCGGCTTCGGGTTGACCACAGCTTTATTGCGGTTCAGATACTCAACAAAGGAGTTAATCCCCCCCTCGTAATGGAACTCGTGGGATTTACCATCGACCCGTTCATCGCTGATCTTGATTCTCACCCCGGCGTTAAGAAACGCCATCTCGCGAATACGCTGAGAAAGGATGTCAAAGGAGAATTCGGTTGTCTCGAAGATTTCCTCATCCGGCATGAAGGTAATCTTGGTGCCCCGTTTTTTGGTTTCACCTACCATCTCCAATGGTGCCTGTGGGTCGCCACGACGATATGATTGACGGAATACCTTGCCATCACGACGAATTTCCAGTTCCAGCCATTTGGAGAGGGCATTAACAACAGATACACCGACTCCGTGCAGACCACCGGAAACTTTATAGGAATCATTGTCAAACTTGCCACCGGCATGCAATACTGTTAGAACGACTTCTGCAGCCGATTTACCCTCGTTCTGCATTATGTCGGTCGGAATTCCTCGACCGTTGTCGACAACTGTTATTGAGCCATCGGTATTAATGGTTACTGAAACATCGTCGCAATACCCAGCCAGAGCCTCATCAATTGAATTGTCGACGATTTCATACACGAGATGGTGGAGACCGGCGGCGGAAGTAGAGCCGATATACATAGCCGGTCGCTTGCGTACAGCCGAAAGACCTTCCAGAACCTTGATATTTTCAGCACCATACTCTTCGGAGCCGTGTGTTACATTTTCCTGTTCACTCATGCGGTTAACTTCCTTCAAACGTCAGATTGCCGTCTTCTACACGAAACACGGCGCAGTGTGGTGCGGCCGCCAGCAAAGCCGGGGACCGTTCCGTGGTTGTGATAAATACTTGTATTTCTCTGGTAGTCAGGAACTCCATCAGGTTTTGATTCCTGCGGGCATCCAGCTCTGAGCTCATGTCATCCAGCAGCAGCAGCGGCGCTTCGCCAAAGGTATCGTGCAGATTGTCCATCTCCGCCATCTTGAGCGCAAGAACGAAACTTTTCTGCTGTCCCTGCGAACCAAACGCCTTGAGCGGTCGCTCATCCAGCAGAAGGGTCAGATCATCCCGGTGCGGACCGGCTGTCGTCGTCCCGTAGCGCTCGTCGGAACGCTGATGCCGTTTGAACAACTCCAGCAGTTCCGCGCGGATCCGTTCCTGTTCTGTCGACTGTACTCCGTCCGGCTGATAGCCGATGCGGGACGTTTCGCTACCACCCGCTATTGCGGCGTAATATTTCTGCAGCTTGTCATCCAGAACGGCA